>NZ_JBARMD010000380.1:0-7938 GCF_049802275.1 Occallatibacter sp.
TGGGCGAACGCTTGGCTTCCAGCATGTCCAGCCCAATCAGCAGCAGAATCAACCCGCCCGCAATTTCAAACGCAGGCAGAGTGATCCCGAACATCCTGAAGATCAGCTGCCCCGCCAGGGCAAAGCTGGTGAGAACGATAAAGCACGTCAGCGCAGCTTTGCGCGCCATCCGCTTCCGCCGCGCTGGATCGACGCTCTGCGTGATGGCCAGAAACGATGGAATCGCCGCGAATGGATCGACTAGAAAGAAGATAGAGCTAAGCGCCAGCACCGAGAAGCGCACCAGCGGCGCCGTGCGGATCTCGTTGAGAGCGGCAGTGGCGGGATTCGTCCAGTCGAGCATGGGTTCTGATTTCTGACCGGTCAGGCCGATTGAGTGGAAGCACTAGAGAACGTTAAAGCTTTTGATGCGGCGGTGACCATGGCTATCGTCAACCGAAGCGTTGCCCTCGCGCATCACCAGGCGAGTGTGGCAGCCAGCTTCGCGAGCAGGGTCAAGTTCGCGAACCGCATCGGAAAAGAACATGATCTCGCGCGGATCGCACCCCATGGCCGACGCGATGGATTCGTAGCTGGCGCTGGACGTCTTGGGCCCGGTGCGCGTATCGAAATAACCTGAGATCAACCCGGTCAGATCGCCAAAATTGGAGTGTCGGAAGAGCAGCAACTGTGCCGCAACCGATCCCGAAGAGTAGATGGCCACGTGCGCTGCGGTCGACCAGCGTTCAAGGGCCTTGGGAACATCTTCGAACAGGGTCCCCTGAAGTTCGTCGCGCTCGAATCCGCCCTTCCAGATGCGCCCCTGGAGACTCTTGAGGGCCGTCGACTTGCGGTCTCGATCCATCAGCCAGTTCAGGTACGAAATCGCCTCGTCCCAGTACTGCGGGTTCAGGAATTTAGGAGTGGTCTCGTCCGTTTCCAGAGCGTTCTCTTCAGCAAGCATCGTAAGGTCGCTCGCGACGCCCGGGTCACCGCAGTTCACGTGGAGAAACCGTTCAAAGTGAGCGCGCGCGTAAGGAAAAAGCTGATCGTAGACGAGCGAGATCGGCGCGATGGTGCCTTCCACATCCAGGAGAAAAAGCTTCGGCGGCCTGGGCTTGGTCATAGGCGGATGCCAGTGGCTGCGCGGGGCCCCAGGTACGCGGGACCGAAGCACAGCGGCTGGTAGCCCTGGTCGATGCCGGAGCCGGTGTAATGCGGAGTCCAGCCGGCCGTGTCCTGAAACCAGCGAATGGCGCGGATGCGGCGATCCTCGCAGAGCGTAAACCAGTGCGTCGTTCCCCGAGGGACACGCAGCATATCCCCCGGACCGACTTCCACCGAGGCAATCTTGTCGCCCAGATGCAGAAAGAAAATTCCGCGGCCGGCGAGAATAAAGCGCACCTCGTCCTCGTCGTGCGTATGCTCCTTGTCGAATCTCGCCAGCATCGTTTCGAGATTCGGCGTGGCTGGATTTACATCGATGACGTCTGCCGTGACATATCCGCCGCGCCGCTTCATCTCTTCGATTTCGACGGCGTACGCGGAAAGGACTTCGGCAGCTGATGCATCCGTACCGACCCGGTCGAGACTCCAGCACTCGTAGTCGATGCCGAGCGCGGCAAGCTCATCGCGGATGTCGGACTCGTTATCGAATGTGCGGCTCAGCTCGGGGAAGCGAAGAACTGCCATGACGTGCTCCTGATGGCCGTTGAAGGAATCGTTATTCCACGTCTCAAAATCGCGACGTGAAGCACCCGGTTTTCAAACTGATTCAGTCTTGATGGCTGAAGAGTCGCCGTCCCTCCACCTCGAAGAGGAATTCGAGTGCCTCCAGGTGACGGCGTGCTTCAGCCACCGATTCACCCCAAGTATAAAGCCCGTGACGGCTGAGCAAAACCCCGTGCGCATCGCGATTGCTGCGAAGCACGTCACGAAGGTGTTCTGCCAGCTCCGCATACTCCTGCGTGTTCTCAATGATTGGCACGTGCTCAGTGTGGTCATGCGAAGCAACGCCGGAGAGGCCTTTGAGCAACTCATAGCCGTGCAAAGGGACATGACCTGTTGAAACGAACTTGCCTGAGAGAAGCGTATTCCAGATCGTGTGCACATGCAGAATTGCCTTTGCATGTACTCGCTCCCGATAGATCACGGTGTGCAGGCTTGTCTCCGCAGAGGGACGCCCGCTTCCAGCAAGCGCGCGGCCTTCAAGATCAATCGCGAGAAGATCAGCGGGCGCAAGGGTGCCCTTGTCGAGGCCGGTTGGCGTGATGAAGATGCGGTTGCCCTCACGGACGCTGAAGTTCCCGCTGGTCGCGGGAACCCAGCCGCGTGCATAGCAGGCGCGTGCAGTGGTGCAAAGCTGATCGATCTCCTGCTCGATGGAAGGTGTTTCGGGGACCATACGTTGAAAGCAGTGTAGCAATCTCGCTTCCCTCGCCAGGCTCCTTGTGTTCCAGGATCACAGTTTCGCAAGATCTGTGAGACTGTGGGATTTCAGAGCGACGGCGAATGATGCTGAAGGGTTTGCCTACCGGCATCCGTGGGCTTCACAGTTTCACAGGGGGAGGGGGAGGGGGTGCAGAGCTTGCCAACCGCTGCCGCCGTACTCGCATGGAACTGGTCAGCAGTTTTTTTGCGCACGGCTGAGAGTGTCATCAGGACTCCTATGGCGGTTGTTCTTGATTTGATTGTGCGCCTAACGGGAACAATTCGATGCAAATCTGCTGATCAAGGCAAGCCAAATGGGTGGAGCAGGTTACGAGGCGAGGAGGAATTGCAGAACTTGACAACGCGTTGAGGTGCCACTTGCCGTGTGAGTAGTTCTCAGGCAAGTGACTTCATTGTTCGATTTCCGCAACCGACGCTCGATTGCGCCCGTCCCATATACTTAAGCGTTCTCAGTGAGGCAGCTTTTGCGGAACCCCAGCGTCGTTTTCTTGTCCGCCTTTTTCCTCCTCTCCATCCACCAGCTCGGGGCCCAGGGCAATTCCAGCACCGCACAAAAAAATGAGCCATTGCTGAAGACCACGACCCGCGCCGTGGTGGTGGATGTGGTGGTCACGAGCGGCAGCGGTTCGTCAGTCGGCGGGCTGCGACAACGCGATTTCACATTGCTCGAAGATGGCAAACCGCAGACCATCGACTTCTTTGAAGAACACACCGCAACGAATGCACCGGCGGTGATGCTGCCGCAGTTACCGCCGCATGTCTACAGCAACGAACCGGCAGTTGCGCCGAATGAAGCAGTGAACATACTGCTGCTCGACAGCCTGAATACCGAAGAAGCAGACCAGGCGTATGCACACAAGCAGATCGTGGGATTCCTCGGGAGTCTTCAACCCGGGATGCGGGTCGCCGTCTACACCCTCAACACGCGCCTGAGGCTGCTGCAGGGATTCACGGCGGATGGCGCACTGCTGCGTGCGGCCGTCGACAGCAAGGCAGCCGCTCCTGAAAAGGCGCTCGCCTCGCGCAGCCGCCAGGACAATCTGGAAGACAAGGAAGACGTCTCGATGGCCGGGGATGCGCAGTCGAGGGAGGCAGAGCAGCGATCTCTGGGGGAATACGCGCGTACACAACAGGGGCAGTCTGCTTCGATGACGCTGGCGGCTCTTCAAGAGCTTGCGCGCGCGCTCGCCGCAATTCCGGGACGAAAGAACCTGGTCTGGTTCGCAAGCACATTCCCGATCGCTCTCTTCCCCGAAGGTGACAACCGCGCAGTACTCACCGCCTTTCGTGGTCACGAACTGCCGGAGGCGTTGCGCGAGACTGTAGACATGCTGACGCAGGCTCGCGTGGCGCTTTACCCCGTATCGGCGCGAGGTCTGATGGACGATCGCACCATGAATGCGGATTCGGGCGGCCAACCGAACGGCGACAACTTCGAGAAAAATCCCTATAAGGAATCACCAGCAATCCGCGCCACTACGGCAACGATGGATCAACTGGCCACGAACACTGGCGGCAGAGCGATTTACACGACTAACGATGTATCGGCAGCGCTAACGCGCAACCTTCAGGACGGCGCCCACTACTACACGCTTTCCTATACGCCATCGAACGAGAAGATGGACGGGACGTTTCGCAGCATCGAAGTCAAGTCAATCGAGGGCAAGTACAAGCTCGCCTACCGGCGCGGTTACTACGCCGACTCAGGGTCAACGGCCACCCAGCCCACTTCCGATCCGCTGGCTCCCTTGCTGGCACCGGCAATGCCTGACGCAACGCAGATTGTGTATCGCATCGGGGTGAATCCGGAATCCCAACCTGCATCGACTGCCGCGCGAGCGGGCGGCAATGCCAAGCTGCCGGGGCCCGTCACGCGCTATCGAGTCCTCTTCCAGATCCCACGGGACAGTATGAGCTTTGCGGCAATGCCTGGGGGAACGCATGACGCGAAGATCCGGGTAGCCATCGTGGCGTACGGACGGGACGACAAGCCGGTGAATTGGACCGGAGGAGTCATGTCGTTGAGCCTCAGCGAAGCCCAATATGCGAAGGCCCGGCAAACCGGCATTGCCGCTCCCATGGAAATCGACTTGCCGCAGACGGAACTTTCGCTCGCGACCGGGATCATGGACATGAACACGCTGCAGGCGGGGACCTTGCAAGTTGCCGTGAATCCCAAGACCGATGCGCTCGCGGACCCGACCTCCCATTGACGGACCCGACCTCCCATTGAGCGGAATAGATGCCGCGCAAGGCGAGCCGCTGAGAGCCGCTCTACAATCGTTCTTTGCTTACTGACTCACAACGCGAACGCATCGTCGTGGTCCTGGTATCGCCTCGGAATCCGCTGAACATCGGCGCCGTGGCTCGTGCCATGGCCAACTTCGGCTTCAGCCGCCTGAGCGTGGTGGCCCCGTATGAGCCGCATTGGCGCGAAGCGCGCTCGGCGGTGGGGGCGCCGCAGCTGCTTGCCAATGCACATCAAGCCGCATCCCTCTCAGAAGCAGTACGCGATTGCACGCTGGTGATGGGAACGGGCACGCTCACCCATCGCAAGGCAGAGCAGCCGGTCGTACGTCTGAACGAACTCGCTTCAATGGTCGATCGGGAACTCCATAGCGGCGGACAAATCGCAGTTGTTTTTGGGCCGGAAAAGCATGGGCTGACGCGCGAAGATCTTTCCTATTGCCATGTGCTGGTGGAGATCCCGACCGATGCGCAGCAACCCTCAATGAATCTTGGCCAGGCAGCAGCGGTCTGCCTTTACGAAATGGCTACGCGGGGAGGTACATCGATCGCCGGATCGGGAACCGCGGAGGATCGAATCGACGCAGCCGCCAAAGTCTCAAACAGCCCAAAACAGGCGCCGACCTCCGGCAACCTCGATATTCTGGCTGGATTGATCGAGGAGGTCATGGTCGCCGCAGAGTATTCGCCCCGCATGATGCAGGAAGCTAACCGACACGATCTGCGCCTGATACTTCGGCGGATGGACCTGAACGCGGTTGACAGCCGGCGTGCGCTGGGACTGTTCCGGCGCATTCTGAGACGGCTTCACATCCCTAAATCGTAACGTTACAATTCGAGTCATCAATAACTTACGTGTAATAGGCATCCTTTATGATGCGGAGGACAATCTGTTAGAAGTGGCAAGACGAAAGGTAGCTTGATGCGTACGATCATCGACACTCTTCGCGGATTACCATCTCTTTTGAAGCCATTCCGTCTCGCATTAACGGCCTGCGGCATCGGCTTCCTCTGCATGACTGCCTTGGGCGTCCCTGGGCGGGGTCAGGCGGCTGCTCCTCCGCCGGACTCACCGCCGGCGCAAACCTCGCAAGCTCCAGCGGCTATGGCTCAGCCGGCCGCCTCTGGTCAGCCGGGAGTACAGGCACACCAGCCTGCTGGAGCCGAGAAAGACCCGACCCTGAGCCAGGGAGCCTTTACCGTCCAGACCGTCGGTGGCGAGATCAAAGAAGACCAGATCAAACAGCTACTGGTTGGCAAGACCCTTTACCTGCGCTCCGGTTACCAGGACAACAACCTGGAGTTTGATGAACGGGGCCGATTGCTGGGACATTCGCCGCGGGGCTCGTACACACTCAGCCAGATTCAGATCAACAAGGTGAAACTGTCGAAGCACAAACTGGAGCTCGATGGCGACCGGTACGCGCTGCATTTTCTTGGCGCCGCGCCCTTCGAGGATCCAACTGCTACAGATCGTGTGAAGATCACGCCGAAAAAGAAAACGGTTCGAATCTCCTTCGACCGCGAACAGGTTGAGACACCAAAGAAGAAGAAAGATAAGCGGAAGCATAAGGATCAGGATCAAGCGAAGGCAGCGACCGCAGTTGCAACGGTTCGGGTTAATTCGGACGCTGCTCAGGGGAACGCAACCGCATCGGTCGATCCGGCTGCAACGCAGAACCTCGCAAACGGGCATCATTCCGACGATAAAAAAGTGACAACAACGACTTCTGCGGCTCATGCTTCGCAGTTGCTGCTCGCCGCACTGGACAATGTATTTTCAAGCGGTATTGATGCGCGGATGATCGCCGCGATGCCGGATTTCTGGAAGCTCTACTACCAGGCAGCGGAGTCAAAGACGGACTATAAGCCGACAGATCCGGGCGTATTTCGTCAGAGCGCGGTGGATCAGAAAGCAAAGTTGATTTCCGCGATTGATCCGCCATCCAACGAATTCGCACAGGCGAACGGTGTGGCGGGCATGGCGCTTTATCACGCGGTGATCGGGAGCGATGGCAAGGTCGAAGAGGTGGTTGCAGCCAGGCCCATCGGTTTCGGACTCGACGAGAGCGCCGAGCAGACAATCCGCAAGGCATCATTTCAACCAGCAGTAAAGAACGGCAAACCCGTTCCGGTGTCTCTCGATGTTGTCGTTTCATTCCGAATCTATTCGAAAAGAACTTCGCAGACAGGCACGCAACAAACGAGTGTGAAGGCGGACGCGCCTGTCCTCCCGGGTCCCTATACCGTGCAAACGCAAACTGCGGCGCAAGCTACGACGGCCCAGTGAGAAGTGCCCTCCAGTCGGTGGTGAGCCAGTTGCTGCCCCTGCCTGCCCGTTACGCGGGGCCAGGTGGCTCCCACAACTCGACGCGATTGCCCTCTGGATCCCAGATCCATGCGAATCGTCCATACGCGTAGTCTTCGCGATTGGCATCGACACGGATATTGGCAGCGGCGAGCGTTGCAAGGAGTTCGTCGAGGTTGTCGACGCGAAAGTTGATCATGGCCTGCTGCGAGCCTTCGCCGAAGTATTTTGTACTCTCAGGAAAGTGCGCAAAGACGGTCATTCCCAAAGAACTTGGACCGTCAAACGCCAGGGAACCGCCATCCTGCAACGGAATACCCAGGTGCTGTGCATACCAGGCAGAAAGCTTCTCAGGATCGCTGGCCCTGAGAAAGACCCCGCCAACTCCCACCGCTTTGGCCATGGTTACTCCTCCTGCTGAATGACCTGTTCCAGCTTTGGCTTGTGTTTTGCCTGGCGGCCGGTACCTGGCTTGTCCGCGACAACACGAGAAGCTTTGGGCTGGCCGACGCGCTCGCGCGCGTTCGCCTTCACCGCCTTGGTCGCCGAAAATATGCCTGGCTTACGTTTCGTCATCGCTACGACGAGTATGGAATAAGTTAAGCGTGATGTCTAAGGTTATGAGGTTAAGCCTTTCATTGCGATGCGCGTGCAGGGTCTTTTCAGAAAAGCAGCTACCTCGAAGATTCTCGGAATTGTCTAGACATGTTTCGCGGTCTGATGGTAGATTTTGCCCCAATTGGCTGCTGCTTTCGGTGCCAATCGGAGGAAAGAAAATGAAACGAATGATTCGCTTGATGGCGCTCTCATCTGCGATCCTGGCCTTACAAGTCTGCATGGCGCAGGCGCCGGCCGGCGCACCCGCTGGTGCAACCGGACTTTGTAAAGACGGGACCTACTCCACGGCACCGAGCAAGTCGGGAGCCTGCAGCGGGCATAAGGGCGTACAGACC
>NZ_JBARMD010000381.1:0-23294 GCF_049802275.1 Occallatibacter sp.
GACCAGACCAAGCCGCAGATGGCCGTCATCGACACCGCCACCAGCACCGTCGCCAAGTGGATTCCGATGGAAGGCGTTGGCTACGGTTCAGCCCCCACGCCCGACGGCCGCTGGCTCCTCGTCGCCCTTCCCGATCAGAACAAAGTCGCAGTCATCGATTTGAAATCGATGCAGGTAGCGCGCACCGTCTCGGTCGCAGATTATCCGCAGGAGGTCCTCGTCCGCCCTGACGGCAAATCCGCCTACGTCTCCTGCGAGAAAGCCAATGCTGTCGCCGAAATCGACACAGCAACGTGGAAAGTCACCCGCACTATTCCGACAGGCAAATACGCCGACGGCCTCGCCTGGGCAGGGCACTGATCCGCCGCGAACGTGTAGCACGAACCAGGGTGGGCCTCATCCATGCCGCGAGGCATGGGTGGGAAAGCAGCGAACAGCATGGGCGGATGCGGGCTTAACAGATGATGAGTTCGAGAAGCAGCCGGTAAGCACCTACCCGATCGCCCGATCCCACGACTCCAGCGTCCGCTTGAACTCGCTCATGAACTTTCCGGCGTCTGCTCCATCAACCAGCCGATGATCGAATCCCAGGCAGTAATACTGCATCGACCGAATCGCGATCGTGTCATTGCCCTCGGCGTCGGTCAGCACCACCGGCTCCTTCTTCAGCGCGCCAATCGCCAGAATCGCCGCTTCTGGCTGGTTGATGATCGGCATACCAAACTCATCGCCGAAGATGCCCGGATTGGTCAGCGTAAATGTCGATCCGCCCACCTCATCCGGTAACAGCTTCTTCGCGCGCGCGCGCCCCGCAAGATCGTTGATGCTGCGCGCGATATTCGCAAAATCCCGCTTCTCCGCCTCGCGCACCGTGGGCACAATCAGCCCCCACTCCAGCGCCACCGCGATACCGAGATTGATATTTGCGTGGTAGTGAATGTTGTTCTCGATCAGAGAAGCATTCACAATCGGAAAGCGCCGCAGCGCCTCAACCGCCGCCACCGCGATAAACGGCATATACGTCAGCTTCACTCCATGCCGCTGCTCGAAACCTGCCTTCTCGCGCTCGCGCAGCCGCGCAATCCGCGTCATGTCGACCTTGTAGACCGAATGCACATGCGGGCTCGTGCGCTTGCTCTCTACCATCCGCTGCGCAATGATCGACCGCATCTTCGTCAGGGGAACAACCTCAGCCTTCAGTGCCTTCGGCTGCGGCGTCTCGGGCTTGAGCTTCGGTGGTGCAGCCAAAACCGCCTTCGTCGCTCTCGCGGATCCGCCCTCCATGACGTACCTTAGAATGTCTTCCTTATTGATGCGACCATTCGATCCCGAACCCGGCACCAGCCGCAGATCAACGCTGTGCTCCTTCGCAATCTTCCGCACCAGCGGCGACGATTTAATCTTTCGCCCATCTGAAGTGACGAGCGAACTCTGCTCCGCCTCAACATCCCCAACCGGCACCGAAGCAGGCTCAACCTCAATTGCGGCGAAGCCGCCACCACCCGCAACGGAGGCGCTGCTGCTGCCGCCGATCACCGCGACCACCATATTGATTTGAACCGTCTCGCCCTCGGCTGCCCTGATCTCCGTCAGCACTCCGGCCACGGAAGAAGGAATCTCTGCATCCACCTTGTCCGTCGAAATCTCAAACAGCGGCTCGTCTTTCTCCACCGCGTCGCCGACCTTCTTCAACCACTTGGTAATCGTCCCCTCGAAAATCGACTCGCCCATCTGCGGCATCACGATCTCGATGCCATTGCCTGTGGCGCGAACTGCTGCCGACGGCGCCTCCGAGGCAGGCACATGGGATTTGGGCTGTGGAGCGGGAGCATCGGCCGGCGTCCGCTTTGGCGCAGCGGATTTCGCAAGCTCTTCAGGAGCGGCCGCGGTTTTTGCCGTCGAATCTCTTTCAGCTAAAACGGCAACCACCGTATTGACTTCAACCGTTGCCCCCTCGGGAAATCTGATTTCGGTCAGAACGCCGGCCGCGGTCGAGGGAATCTCCGCATCCACCTTGTCCGTCGAGATCTCGAACAGCGGCTCATCCTTCTCCACCGGCTCGCCGACCTTCTTGAGCCACTTTGTAATGGTGCCCTCAAAGATCGACTCGCCCATCTGCGGCATGATTACGTCGGTTGGCATGAATCGTTCACTCCGCCATGCGGGATAAGGAACGCCCGTCCGGTTCCTGCCGGATTATAAATCTCCGCATGGGTGCCCCATCTCTCGCATTTGGAGAGGTGGGAGAAAGCGGGTGCCCCATGTCTCGCATTTGGAGAGGTGGGAGAAAGCTCACCTAGCCTGAGAACCTCGCCAATCAGGCCCGCCGGGTGCCCCATCCATGACCCAGCTTTATCGCGTCATGGGTGGGAAAGCACGAACCATCGCGACCCCAACCTCAGGCCCGCACCGGCCGCTCCGGATCACCGTGCAGCCGCTCCACCTCGTCCGGAATCTGCAGCGGAGTATCTTCGGCAGGCAGCTCCCTCTTCGCAGCCGCCTGCGCGCGCAAAGCGTCCAGACTCTTCACAGCGAGCACGTCCTGCGCAAAGACATGACCGAACTGCCGCGCCGCCTGGTGCGCCATCTCCTCAAGCCCCGGCAGACTCACCCCTTCCGGAATCTCCCGCTCCAGGCTCGTCACCGGCTTGTCAGTAATGCCGCATGGATTGATCAGTTGAAAATCCCGCAGGTCCGTCGTCACGTTAAACGCAAATCCATGCGAAGTAATCCCGCGCGAAACATGAATCCCGATCGCACCGATCTTTCGATCTTTTGTCTTGCCGGAATTCTCGTCGGAAAGACCGCCGCCCGCAGCGCCGCACCACACGCCCGTCAAGCCTGCAATCCGCCCCGCGCGCACGCCATACACTCCGCACAGCCTGATCAGCGCTTCCTCCATCCTCCGCACAAAATCCACCGGCCCCAGCCGTCCGCCTTTCGCGTTCTGCAAACTCCGCAAATCGAAAATGGGATAGCCAACCAATTGCCCCGGTCCGTGGTAGGTCACATCGCCGCCGCGATTGATCTCGTGCAGCGTCACGCCTCGGCGCGCCAGCAATTCATCCGAAGCCAGTACGTTCTCGCGCCGCGCATTCCGCCCGAGCGTCAGCACCGGCGGATGCTCCAGCAGCAATAGCACGTTGTCGACGCGATTCTCAAGCCGCATGGCCCCAACCTCGGCCTGCAACCGAAGCCCATCGTCGTATGCCACGCGCCCAAGGTAGAGATATTCGATCATCGCTTTCTATTGTAGGTACTGAGGCGAGATATCGTCGCGGCCCCGGCGCCCATTCATTGCTGTGGTGTCGGCTCAAATATTCCCGCGAACGACGACCGGACGCGAAGAAATACGAGAACCCACAGGATCGCTACTGCCAGGGCCATCGGCAGGCCGCCCAACTGCATCGTGATGTGAAAGGTGAGTATGTTCACAATCTCCGCAGCAAGGACCGTCAACGCCAGCGGCACATAGCGATTGATGAGCAGCAGGATCGCCGGCGCCACTTGAAAAAATCCCACCGCGACACCGTAGTGCGACTCTGCCATCGCAATGCTGAAGTTCGCCATTGGACCCGGCGGCATCGGCGGATTGGGCAGAAAGTGAAAGAGCATGTTTGAACCAAAGAACAGAAAAATCGCTCCCATCAGATAGCGGGCGATTGTCGCTGCTATTCTCACCGGATTCTCCTTGGATTGGGTTCGAGCTCGATAGTTGCTCGCTGAGGTCGTGTCTAATGAGCAATGGATGCTTCGCAATTGCCGCCCGATTCACAACAACCGGAATGCATCACCGCACGGATCCACGCACGTTCTTGATTTCATGGGATCGGGAAAGTAATCTTTGCGGCAGCGGCACCCAAGCGGATGCCGCTACTCGCATTTGCCTGCTGCTGGCAGGGATGCCTGCAGACTGGCATTAACGGGTCGGATTCGCCTTCCCCGAGCGTCCCCAACCCCCCGTGGACTAGTAGCCATTGGAGGTCTGGCACCTAGTCCATTGGGTTCCCCCAGGCAAGACCGTGAGGGATCCCAAGCTGAACTCAGTCTTGTTGCAGTTGTCTCGTGTCGATTCAGTCCACGCGGTGAGCAACTTGGCGGTCTTCGACATACCTGTCGGCAGCACCAGCTCAGTTGCTCACAAAACGACAGATAAACACCGCACCCGCAGGTATGGAATTCAATTGGCCGTTGTGTGTTCTAGAGGGAGAAATGCGAAGGCGGTCCGCGGGACGGATTGGGGCCGTCCATATCCTGCTCGCAAACGCGCACGTCCGAGACGAGGAAATGACTTGGTGCGCAACTTAGGGGCGTCGCTACCAGGCCCCACTGGGTGCTGATCTTCTTGCCGCGAATCCTGTGTAGCCGCGTTGCCGGTGCGTGGTTGCCCGGCGTGGATGCCACAAGTTGATCCAAGACCTCGCCGGTGCGGCGGTCCTCATGGCTCGCCCGAAGTTCCGGCTTCGCCACCCGGCACGAAGATGCGCCCAGCGGTCTGGCCGAGGTCCGCAGCGCGGAGGGAGCCAGAACCAAAGCGAAGAGCAGAGCTCTAAGGATAAAAATGCGCGCCTTCATGATAGGGAGCCTTGAGTATAACCAGCAGCAAATCGATTCGCAATCAATTCGTATGGGTCCCTTCACCGCGAAATTCTGAAATTGCGAATCGAGGAAATGGAACCTGAAGCGGGCCCTCGATCGCTACCCGCTTTCCTTCAATCGTCGCTGCCCTTCAGGATCTTTGCTCTGTCCAGCAAACCTTAGCTCTGCCTCAACTTCCGCAATGCGGGCGCGGAGTCGGCGCTTGATCTCCGCTACCGTCGCACTTTCGCCCAGATGTCCCGTCTGGTCAAAGTGCTTCAGGTAGGTGCAGAGTTCCTCCAGGAGTTCGCGGGGAAGGCGCTGAGCCATAGGCAATTAATTGTGCCACAACGATGGAGGCGCGCAAGATTACCGTGATTGGATCGAACCCCCGCGACCCAAGTCAGGGGTGCGAGCAGCCATGATCCTCCCGTCGACTCTGTATCGATTGGGGTTCTATCGGTAGATTCTGCGTTCAGTGCGCAGCAGGGGGATCCCGGACCGGGCCACACACACTCAACCATGCCTGCCCAAGTGCAATGGGAATCTTCATAAAAATTCAGCGCAATCGAGAGTTTATGTACCGTACCAGACATTCGAAACTGCAGCGCTTGTCCCGTTGGCGGCGCAGGCTGCGTGCGCGGCGCACAATGCCGAGAGCGGCCAGTTCCTTGCAGAAACAGAACCCTGGAGAGCTCTTTATGGTGGGTGGATTGTATCTATGGTTCTTTCCGGGCCGACCCTGCCGAGGCAAATTGGGAGAGGCGTGCAATGGCCGCTTCAATCACAGCAATGCGGCGCAGCATGAGGTCTTTGATTTCTGCGGCATCGGGACCAAGGCTCTCGTCTTTGTTCTCCTCGATGTGGCGCACGTTATTCCTAAGGATAGTGAGGAGTTCGGAATTGGGCTGGATGATCATGGCGCACAACTGCATGATGCCAAGGGCCCGTCCGTTGGAGAACCTGCGGATCACGATATTACCCAAAAGAAATTGAGGCAGTCAATAGTTATGACTGGGTAGTTATGGTTTTGTAGCCTGCTCTTTAATCCAGGTGGGTTGTATCTATGTTGGCCAATCTTTTTATGGCGGAGTGGAGGGTCACGGCGGATGACTCCGCCGTGACACCATAAGACACCAGCCAGATTGCGAAACGGCCTCGTGGCTCCTGGCTCGGCTTGCTACTTTGACACTATTCGGCAAAAGGACCTGTAAGCCGAATTCTGTCGTGTGCGGTCATTCCTCTAGGCGCTGCGTTGCCGCAGACACTCATCAGCGACCTACCCGGAGGTTTCGGCAATTGCTCAAGCCGCCTGAACGCATCGGGCAGATGCGCAGCCCCGCGTGGCTCTTCGCGAAAGCTTCCCCCCCTATTTGGTCTTGCTCCGTGTGGGGTTTACCCTGCCCCCGGCTTCACAGCCGGAGCGGTGCGCTCTTACCGCACCATTTCACCCTTACCTCAGCGCGGAGACTACCGTCCAGGCGAACCTTTTCGGAGTTCCCGGGTATCCCTCCCGAAAGAGGGGTAGCCGAGGCGGTATCTTTTCTGTGGCACTGGCCGTCTGTGAGCCTTGAAGCTCCCATCCCGGACGTTATCCGGCACACTGCCCTGCGGAGTTCGGACTTTCCTCCCCCGGCATCCGTGGTTACGGATTCCGGCGGCGACCGCCCGGTCCTCCTGCCATAACCAGTTTACTGCCAACTGCTTCTCACCATCCATCCTTGGTTTTCTTCCGCATCGCCTTGTGGATGATTTTCCAGCGTGCCCGTGTCTCGCTCATCAGGCGCTTGTCGGTTTTCCGGTCCAGATAATCCAGTTCACGCTGCATCTTGCGGTAATTCTCGATGCGATCTTCATCAAGCCCGGATGCTGCCACCGCGCAACCGGGCTCGTCGTTGTGCGTGCAATCGCGAAACCGGCATGCCTGCGCAATCTCACGCACATCTTCGAAGCTTGCATCGAGTTGTTCGGGCGATGCCCACAACTGGACTTCGCGCAACCCCGGCATGTCGATGAGCAGCCACCCGCCGGGCATGATGAACATCGATCGCACCGTGGTCGTATGGCGTCCACGATTGTCGTCAGCCTGAACTTCGCCGATCACTTGTCGGGATTGCCCGAGCAGGCGGTTCACGAGGGTGGATTTCCCCACGCCCGACGATCCGATCAGCGCGGCGGTTTCCCCCGGAGCGAGCAGATCTGCCAATCCTTCAAGGCCGTCTCCGGCCGCTGCGCTGACTGCCAGAACCGGCGCGCCGCTCCAGTGACGGAGCCGCGCCACAACCTCACCAACGTCGATGCGGTATTGCTCTGCCAGGTCCGACTTGTTGAGCAGGATCACAGGGCGCGCACCACTTTGCCGCGCTACCACGAGATAGCGCTCGATGCGCCGCTCGTTGTAGTCGCCATCGAGCCCGCTGACGATAAACAGCGCGTCGATATTGGTGGCGAGCACCTGTTCGTCCATCGCGTGGCCAGGGTGCTTCCGTGACAGCACGGTTCTGCGCTCGAAGACCTGCTGGATAACCGGTGCATCCGGCCGCAGTGCCACCCAGTCTCCGACTGCCGGCCACGTTGAACCGTTTCGACGCACCTGTCCGCTTACGCTGGCTTCTACTTCGCCGTTCTCTGTCCACACCAGGAAGTGCTCGCGGGTTGCTGAAGCCACACGTGCGGGCACACCCGCGCGCGCCTGGCTCGCAAAAAAGCCATTCCATCCCAACTTCTCAAGTTGCACTTGGATCATCCTCTCTGTAAGAAGGCCTCGAGAGACACCTCACCCGTTCCTTCGGTGAGGCCAGGAATCAGAGGGACGAATTAGACAGTTTCCGGCAGTGGCGCTCCTGTGTGGAGACAATGTAACAGAAATTCATCCAAAGCGACCTCGCCTGCTGGATGAAACGGTGCACGAATCCACAGGCCCCAGCTCATTCGCCCGGTACCATGAGCACATGCTCCGCGTGAAACTGCTTGAAAAAGGCGCCCGCCTGCCCGTCGTTGCCCATCCCGGCGAAGATCTGGGCTACGACGTCTTCTCTCTCGAAACTGTTCTGCTCGAACCCCATAAAACGATCCGCGTACGCACCGGCATCTCCGTCGAAGCCCGGCATCCGGAAACAGGCATCCCCCTCGGGCTGCTCGTCCGTGACCGCTCGTCGATGGCTTCGAAAGGGATCGCCACCACGGCCGGCGTCATCGATGCAGGCTATCGCGGCGAAGTGCAGATTGTGATGACCAACCTCGGCGATACCCCCGTCGAGCTCAAGGCCGGCGAAAAAATCGCGCAGATGATCCCGGTTCCGGTGCTAACTGGCGCCGTTGAAGAAGTGGAGACACTCGAGGATTCGGCCCGCCTGGCCAAAGGCTTCGGTAGCTCCGGCCGCTGATCTTGCTAAATAGTCCTGAACGACCCTTCGAGCCACAGAAATGCTCACTTCCGCATAGGAGGTGATTCACCCGCTTGGAATTTCACGAGCGCTGTCAATCTGGCGCGCAGTGGAAGGAACTCCCCTGAAAATTCAAAACCTGCACGAAACGAGGGTGCCCCATCCAAGCGCAGCTTGGGTGGGAAAGCACGATCTCAATTGATTTTCGCGGTCCCTGGTGTCGCCGCGCGAAATGTATGACTGCGGTTGCCCTCCATTACTTCCGCATCGGCGTCACTCGCCCAGAATGCTCAACGCGCTACAATTCGGCTGACGAATCTCTGAAGAGATGGCTGGATGAAATCTGTTTGCGTTTGATTGAGAGCAGAAGGCCTCCGGCCGCAGGGCGAGCAGCGCACCTTTCTACTGAGTGGGAAAATCTAGGTCTAAAAGGTCCGGTAGTTCAAACGACTGTTGCCGGAAGGGAACTGCATTTTCCGTACCCTGCCGGCTGGTTTATCGAACAGACTGAACCAGCTCTGGAGAACACGTTCATGCGTATTGCAAGCTGCGGTCATTTGGTCTTTTCGATCACGATGATCGGTCTCGGCATTGTGGGTCTTCTATACCCCGATTTTGTTCCGGTATGGAATCCTGTTCCCGCCAGCATCCCCGTACGCGGAGTTGTCGTTTACCTCGGTCCCCTCATCTCCCTTGCGTCCGGCATTGGTTTGCTTGTTCCGCGCGTGGCGGCCATTGCCACGCGCCTGCTACTCGCGACTCTTTTACTCTGGCTGCTGCTTTTCCGTTTGCCCAATTTTCTACTTAAATCCCCTTTTGAAGCTTGTTGGTCAGTGTTTCCGCTGCTGGTCATGTTGGCTGCCACCTGGGTGCTCTATGTCTGGTTCGCCGCTGACTCGAACCATCAATATCTCAGCTTTGTCAGCGGTGACAACGGCCTGCGTATCGCGCACATACTCTACGGCTTCTCGTTGATCTTCTTCGGCTCGGCCCATTTCATCGATGTGAAAGACACCCTGTCGCTCATCCCTGACTGGCTCCCCGGACATATATTCTGGGCGTATTTCACGGGCGGCGCCTTCATCGCGGCAGGTGTCGCGGTGCTCGCCGGTCGCTGTGCGCGATTAGCAACTTTCCTCTCTGCACTTCAAATCGGATTGTTCTTGCTCCTCGTATGGGTTCCCATCGTGGCAGCAGGCTCCAAAGTCCCCTTCCAGTGGAGCGAGACCATCTTCAACGCGGCGCTCTTGGCAGCCGCCTGGATGGTCGCCGATTCTTACCAGGACACGGCCTTGGTTGGTCGCGATCGTGGCGTGGCCCACCGTTGCTCCTGAGGAAGATTATCACCGTGACGCAAGGTACGCGTTGGGGCGACAATCTCTTCTATGCCCAAAAGGAAGCGTGGAAAGTATCGGGGCGGAAACGCTCACAATCGCGCTGTGGCCAACAAAAGAATGGACACGCCAAGCCAGACAACAACCCCCGTCGATCCCCAGCCGGAGGAAAAAGAAAACCCCTTGGTTCACATCTTGCGATTCGTGGCAACCGTGCTATGGCGGTGGCCAGTGATCGTTTTCTTGGCAGGCATTATCGCTGCGATTGGACTAGGGGCGCTCTATGGAGACGATTACATCGTGGCTCGCTTTTGCTTCTTCGTTGCAGTGGCATGGGTTACCGCGAGAGGCGTAACAGATGCCGAAGTTAAGGGACACGACTATAAAAAAGCGATTGCTGTAATGGTTATCGTTGCTGGCATTCTGGTATTCGGATCTTCAATTTGACTTATTAAGCATGTAGCAAGCAGGAAAGAGCAGGCGCAAAGCGAATTACCAAATCTAGCGTTCCATGATGTTTCCGATGTGATTGAAGTTTCCTTTGGAACCCTGGTAACCAGTAATCGGATAGATTGGATGAAGTCGGGGGGCTATGTGGTGCACCCCGCTACCTACGAAGATTATTCCCCGATGTCGATTCAATACGTTGATGGCAGAATTTCATACTCAATTCAGTTTTGGAACCCGACCGATAGATCAGCCGTTGAATTGAAAGATGGCGATTTCAAAGTCAGAAGTGCTCATCTTGATAGAAACTATTCCTCTCGCGCCTTTGAAGTTGTTACGGAGGATGGAAGTCCAGTTCTTCAGGTAATCTGGCTAACTTCAAACCACATGAGATTAAGCGGATTATTTCCGCTGCCAAACGGAGAACTGCTTTGCATGTCTAATGACACAGCACAGGAAATTGATCTACAGGAGATCGGCACATGCAAAATTACACCAATATTTAAGTATCCATCTTGGAAATATCAAGGGGAGTTGAACTAGGCTGCTGAGCTTCATCAGCGTGTCGCGGAACAGAAATGGATTCGAACGATTGTTGAATCGGAACGTCATTTCATCGAGGTAGGCGGATAGATATGTTTTGCCGAGACTTCTGATCGGCCGTCTCTCGCCCGCCCACCTGCTCGCTCGACCACAGTTCCCCCCACATGAGCCTCCCTCAATTCCCGCCACCTCAAACCGTTGTCAATCCCCCCCGTCCAAAAATCTTCTCGTAATACCTTTCCTTGCAATCACTTCCACGCCGCAGCCAATTTGCAGATTATTTCTGCGAAATCCCTATCCTTGAACCATGCAGACAGAACTAGGCCTGCGGCCCACATGAATTGTTCTGATCATCCAAATCGGCCCGCTATGCCGCCAACTGGCCATCGGCCACGGGAAAAAACTGGGCCACTGCCCCATAACTCCTTTCCGGAGACGACTCTGCGGCTAAGTTTCTTGCTGAGAATACTTTGAAGCGGAAGGCTGCTCGCAAACCACTGAAACCGCCGAACTTCCTTAAAGAGTATGGGGGGACACCCCCCTAGAGAGACCCATGTATAACGAATGCCGACACATCATGCCGAGCGGAAAGAAATGCCACTCCCCGGCCCTCCGCGACAAACCATTCTGCTATTACCACACCAACCTTCATCGCTTGGGCGATCCCTCCAGCCCGGAAGCGAAGCAGCACTTGCTGCCGATTGAAGACACCAGCGGCATCCAGATCGCGCTCACGCAAGTCCTCGGCGCTCTCAACTCGCCCCACATGGACACGCGCCGAGCCGGCCTCCTCCTCTATGGCCTCCAGATCGCCACCCAGCTCGCCTCCCGTGTCGCCGCGCCCAACCCTCTGAAGCGGTGCGCAGCCTCTGCGAAAACAATGCCGAAGACCTCGCCCCCGCCACTGCCATCTGCGAGCGTCCATAGGATTGCTTCGAATGCGTCGATCGGGACAGCTGCGACAAGTTTGAAAAAGCCGATGAAGACGAAATGCCAGAGGAAGAAGATGAAGGAGAAGAGTCGGAGCTCGACTGAAATGCTACCCGCTCGGACGGCTACACTTGCGGCTGAGCAATGTGTTGAATTCTCTTGTGAGGGAGATCCGGCCCGTGCGTAAGTTACCCCTTGTCTCGGCGGCGTTGTCCATCCTCTTGTCACTCAACAGTACGGCACAGACTCCTCCGCCTGCCGCGGAAAATCTGTCCGGAAAGGTCGACGCAGTCTTTCAAAAGATAGACTCGACGGTGTCCCCCGGTTGCGCGCTCTCTGTGATGAAAGACGGCAAAATCATCTACGAGCGGGGTTACGGGATGGCTGACCTCGATCACAATATCCCCAATACTCCCACCACCGTCTTTCACGTGGCTTCGATGTCGAAGCAGTTCACGGCCGCATCGATCCTTATGCTCGCGCAGCAGGGCAAGCTTTCGCTCGACGACCCGGTGCGGAAATACATTCCAGAGCTTCCGGACTTCGGCACGCCGATCACGATCCGCCAGCTGATCCATCACACCAGCGGGCTTCGCGACCAATGGGACCTGCTCGGCCTTTCCGGCTGGCGCTATTCCCTCGACCTGATCACCAACGACGACGTGCTCTATGTCGTCTCGCGCCAGAAGGAGCTGAACTTTCCGCCGGGCTCCAAAGAACTCTACAGCAACACCGGCTACACTCTGCTCGGCGAGGTGGTGAAGCGTGTCAGCGGCCAGTCGCTCCGCGAGTTCACCACCGCCAACATCTTTCAGCCCCTTGGTATGAAGAGCACTCATTTCCGCGATGACCACGCCGAGATCGTGAAGAACATCGCTTACGGTTACGAGCCAGCCAGGGACACTTTCCGCCTCAGCGTAACGAACTTTGACACCGTGGGTGCAACCAGCCTGATGACCACCGTGGAAGACCTCGCACTCTGGGATGAGAACTTCTACAGCCCGCGCATCGGGGGACCGGAGCTGATCAAGCAGCTGCAGGAGCGCGGCAAGCTGAACAACGGCCAGCAGATCGACTACGCCTCGGGCCTGGTGATCGGCACCTACCGCGGCCTTAACACGGTCGATCACGCCGGCGCGGACGCGGGTTATCGCTCCGACCTGATCCGCTTCCCGGATCAGCACTTCAGTTCGGCGTGTCTATGCAACCTTGCCACTGCAAATCCCAGCAACCTGAATCGCAAAGTCGCCGAGATTTACCTCGCTAAGGAGATGAAGCCCGCGGACCCCGCACGTGCCGACGACTCCAAGCCGTTCGCGCTGACGCCCGCGCAGATGCAGGCCAGGGTGGGCACGTACGGGAATGTGAAGGACGAGGACGATTTTGTTCGCTGGATGATCAAGGACGGGAAGTTACAGGTCGGCAATCTTGGTGATGACGAGACCTATGAGGTGAAGGCTCTCAGTGAGAATCAGTTTCATCTGCTGATCGCTCCCGTCGACTTCACATTTTTACCCGTCAAGGCAGGAGCGCCGCTTGAATTCACCCTCAAGCAGGAAGACGGCAAGATTGAAACTTTCTCCGCAACCAAGCCGTTCACGCCACTTCCCGCACAGCTTGCCGAGTATGCAGGTGTCTACAGCAGCCCGGAGATCGACCCGCTTTACGAGTTCAAAATCGAGAAAGCACATGTGGCCGGAGATATGACAGGCCAGCCCGACCAGATCAGGCTTGTACTCCATCGCCTGAAAAACGACCCGGACCCGCTGCGTCCCGTGGCGCCGGACTTTTTCGCTGCATCGGTCGGCAAAATCCGATTTACGCGCGATGCGAAAGGCACGATCGACGGATTCACTCTGAGCACCGGGCGTATCGAAAAGCTCCGTTTCATCAAGGGCAGACCTGCGATAGCAGGAAAGTAGCATTGAGGATATGCAACCATGAGGTTGCCTGCTTCATCCCCGCCGCGCGCTTGCGGTTGGCTCAGTCCTTTGTGCCCTCATCGTTATCAGCACCTGCTTCGCTGCGCGTATCCCCGACCGCATCGCGGCGTGCACTGTTCCCCAATGCCCGGTCGTGTCGGTGTGCTCTCCGGCAAAATACAGTGTCTGCTCCACCGGCGTTGCCATCTTCAGAACTGAGTCAAGCGCGCCCGCGGGTACATAGCTGTAGGCGCCGCAACTCAGAGGGTCGGCCTGCCAGTCGTGCGTTGCGCAACTAATCAGTTGCCCTCGCAGCATCGCCAACGGCAGCCCAAAGATCTTCGCGAGTTCCTTGCACGCGGCGTCGCCCACCTGCTCGCGGGTGAACTGATCAAAGGCAGCCGAGCGCGGTCCGCCGATCCATCCCGTCAGTGTGTGCGTCTCCCAGGGGTGTGCCGTCCACCACACCGGCGGCATCGCATCCTGCGCAAACAGGAAACTCAGTTTCGGCAGCTTCACTTTTTCGTGTGTGGCCCACCAGCGCTCTCGAAACAAAAGGGTGAACCGCCGCACGGGCCCCATGGCCAACTGGTTGGCGGCGATCAACGGCGCTGGCACCGGATCGAACACCACTCCGAGGTGCTGTAGGACTCCCAGCGGCAATGCAATGATCGCCTTCGCCGCCGAGTATTGCGCCAACTCGCCGCCATCGCGCACATATACCCGCACATTGCCGCGCTCCCACTCAATCCTCTCCACAGTGCGCGACAGCTCGATGCGTCCACCGGCCTCGCGCACCTTGTTCGCAACGAACTCCGGCACCCGGTCGTAGCCCTCGCGAACCCGAAACACCTTTTCGCTCGCGATTTCTTTCTCCGCCCGCTGCTGCACCGCAAGAGCGTGAACCCCGATGTGCCGATAATCGGCCGCATTGAAGCTTTGTACGTACTGGATAACTTCGTCCCTCTTCTCCTGCGACAGCTTTTCCAGCGGCGGATAATCCGCGAAAGCCAGGTCCACGCCTTTCCACTTCTGCAGGCCGTTGAGGAATTTGAAGACCTCGCCGATCTCATCGCACTTCTTCAGCTTTCCGCTCTTGCGGCAGAAGTCCTTCCCGTCGAGCGCGTACGTCTCTAGTCCCGCCTCGCCGATCAGGTCCCACAATTCCGCCGGCCGCCCATGAATGAACTCCGCTCCCAGTTCGAGAATCTCACCCTGGTCGCGCAGCGTAAGGATTCTTCCACCCACACGATCGCGCGCCTCCAGCACCAGGACCTTTCGGCCAGCCTCGGCCAGCTGCCGCGCTGCCGTCAGCCCTGCCATCCCCGCACCGATCACCAGGATGCGCCTCGACCTGTCTCTCATACACTTATTAGATGCCCCGGCTTTTGAATTCAGCACAAGTCTATTGCCCGGCTCGCAATCTTGGGCGGAACCGCCAACGGGCAATCCACGTAGATAATGATGTCCCCGATCGGATGCTATCGGTGCACGGTGCGGCGACTCGCCTGGAGTTTCAGACGCTGTAACGACAAAGGAGAAACGATGCGCAAGTTCGTCGTTGTAATGGCCGGATGCGCGGTAATGCTGCTGGGAGCCGCCGGGGCGATCGCCCAAAACCACCCGAGCAAAAATGCCGCCGGCCAGCTCGTGATTGTCTTCAGGGACGGCCACCGCCAAACCTTCAACTTCGCAGACGTAGCGCGCATCGAGTTCTCCGGAACCGGCGGGACCTCTGTTGTCGACTCGGGTCCGACGCCAGCCGGCGCTCCGCCCCGCGGTCATTTTCTGGGCAAGTGGGAGGTCGGCGACGGTTCGGGGGGCACTTTCTACATCACCCTCGACGACGACGGGACTGCCTGGCGTTCGCTTCACAGGGTTCACGGAAAATGGGCCTATGTTAATGGTGAAGCAAGGGTTACATGGGATGATGGCGCCATGGATGCAATCCGCAGAATCGATGGGAAATATGAGAAATTCGCTTATCGTGCCGGTAAAACCTTCACCGATGAGCCCGACAATGTGACCGATGCCAAGAACACCAGCCCCCGGCCAATCTAAGGGACGATAAACCGCCTGCTTATGGGGGCAGACTGTCAGTCGCTACAAGATGGGCCGGCGGGCGCGGGCCGGAACTTGCGGGTTTCCCCCTGCGTACAGCTTGTAGAGAGGAATCTTGACTTGCGGAGATCTGCGGCCCTGAATTCCTCTCAGCCGTCAATCAAATACCGGCGTATCCCGACTAATGGTTACCGCCTTCAGTAGGGCGGCTGCGGGAGCCGTTTCGTCACTTGTCGCAGAAGAATGATTCGAAAGTTGCGTAAACTGGACTAGCGGAATCAGAAATCCGCCGGGCTAGCAGAAAGTGGTTTCATGAGCATCCTCGAAGCCTTTAAACTCGCGCTTCAATCCCTCTGGGGCAACAAGATGCGCTCCATCCTCACGCTCATCGGCGTGGTCATGGGCGTGGCATCGGTCATCATGGTGCTCACCCTCGTGCAGGGCGCGAAGCGGTTCATCTCCACCAAGCTTTCCGGCTACGGAGCCGACGTCTTCACCGTGAACCGCATGTCGAGCGTGATTCTTTCCGCCGACGAGTACTTCCGGTATCAGAAGCGCAAGATTATTCGCATTGAGGACTACGAAGCCATCAAGGATGGTTGCGACGCCTGCAGCGAAGTCGGCGCGTCACTGTTCAAGAACACCAACGTGGTGTACAACGGCCACTCCAGCAACAACACCGGCGTGCGCGGCTACACGGCATCCATGATGTCGCTGAACAACGTCGACATCTCTCTCGGCCGTGGCTTCACGCCGGCAGACGAAGATCACGCTTTCCATAGCGCCATCGTCGGCTACGACATCGTCGACAACCTCATAGGCGACGGAGACCCGCTGGGTAAGGAAATTCGCGTCGACGGTATTCCATTCACGATCATTGGCGTGGGCGACCGTCAGGGCAAGACGCTCGGCCAATCGCAGGACAACTGGGTGGCTATTCCCATCAGCACCTATCAGCAGATCTACGGCTACAACGACTCGGTGGACATATATGCGCGCGTCTCCGGCGGTTCCCAGGTCATGATTCAAGCCGAGGATCAGGCCCGCGTCATCATGCGCGCACGGCGTCACGACGCGCCCGGCCAGCCCGACGACTTTGAAATCCAGACCAACGACACCTTCCTCGATATTGCCAACCAGTTGCTGGGCGTCTTCGCCTGGGTGGTGCTGGGGCTTGGCTCCATCGCGCTGGTGGTGGGCGGCGTCGTGATTATGAACATCATGCTGGTCAGCGTCACCGAGCGCACCCGCGAGATCGGCGTGCGCAAGGCACTTGGCGCCAAGCAGCGCGACGTGCTGATGCAATTTCTCATCGAAAGCGCTTCACTATCCTCAGTCGGTGGCATCTTCGGAATCCTCTTAGGCGTACTGGTGGGCAAGCTGATCACCGTCTTCGTAGGCTTTCCGACGGCCGTACCCGTCTGGGCAATTTTTCTGGGTCTTTTCCTCGCCAGCGCCGTAGGCATTTTCTTCGGCGTCTACCCCGCCAGCAAAGCCGCAAGACTCGACCCGGTGGTGGCATTGAGAGCGGAGATGTAGAAGAGCCAGCTTCGAGCTGCTAGCTTCTAGCTCCTAGCTGTCTTCAAAGTTGAGCAGTCGCCGTGCCGCCGAACAGGCTTGAGCACGTAACATCGCCGATGTTCCTGGCTGGAGGCTAGGAGCTAGAAGCTAGGAGCTGTATTTATGCGAGGACAACAAGCCGGCGAATCCGTCAAGATGGCGCTTCAAACCATTCGCACGAACAAGCTGCGTTCGGGCCTGACGATCCTGGGCATCGTCATCGGTGTCA
Source organism: Occallatibacter sp. (assembly GCF_049802275.1). Lineage (NCBI taxonomy): Bacteria > Pseudomonadati > Acidobacteriota > Terriglobia > Terriglobales > Acidobacteriaceae > Occallatibacter > Occallatibacter sp. The sequence goes on from NZ_JBARMD010000381.1 coordinate 16,991, forward strand.
CCACCGTTATCACCATCTCGTCGGTCATCAGCGGCCTCAACAACCGGGTACAGGAATTTGTGAGTTCGCTCGGCAGTAATGTTTTCTGGGTATTTCACCTGCCCGTCATTGGCGTGCGTCCCACGACGGAGATGCTTGCCCGCAAGAAACTCAACATCGACGACGTTTTGGCTCTCCGCACGCTTCCCCACGTCGTTGCAGCTGACGGCGGTTATCAGCACACCAAGTCGCAATTCCGGGTGGGCGATGTCAGCGTGAAATACAACGGCAAGAAGATTGCCGGCACCATCCTGCAGGGTTCCACGGCGCAGGTCGGACTCGTTACAGACCTCGTCTTTCTCCAGGGTCGCCTTTGGAACGATGCGGAAGATCAGCGGGCAGAACATGTGGTGGTACTGGGACACGACACATGGGAAGAACTCTTTGGCGAACAGTACGCCATTGGCAAGGAAGTGAACATCGAATCAGGGTTGTATACCGTTATCGGTGTGCTCGACAAGCAGAAACAGCCTTTCGGCGGCGGCAAGAATCCGAACGACAACATGGCCTATTTTCCGCTTGGCACCTTCCACAATCTTCATCCTGAAGACAAAGACATGTGGGTGAGCGTCAAGTACGACGACCCCAAGAACAAGGCCCTCGTCGAAGAAGAGATTCGCGAACTACTTCGCATCCACCGGAAAGTCAAAGTCGATAAACCCGATGATTTCGAGATCTTCGGTCCCGACTCGCTTTCCAAACTCTGGAACCAGCTCACCGGCGGGCTGGTCCTCTTCATGATCGCTGTCTCGAGCGTCGGCCTCATGGTCGGCGGCGTCGGCGTCATGAACATCATGCTCGTCAGCGTCACCGAGCGCACGCGCGAAATCGGAGTCCGCAAAGCTATCGGCGCCACCAAGCGAACACTCCTCGTTCAATTCACGACGGAGGCGGTCACCCTCTGCGCCGTGGGCGGCGTCATCGGCATTCTCCTCGGTGCCGTGTTCACGTGGATCATTTACTTCCTCCCCATTGGTCTGCCGGCAACCATGTCCACCATGTGGGTGCTCACGGGCTTCACCGTCTCGTGCGCGATTGGGTTGATCTTCGGCATCTATCCGGCCTGGAAAGCTGCCAACCTCGATCCGATTGAAGCATTGCGCTACGAGTGAAAGGACGGTTCAGAATTCGTAGTTCTCAGTGCACAGTTATTCCGCTTTCGCTTTGAACACAGAGCCTGGGAATTAGGAGCATAATTGCAATTGAATCTTCCCTAGAAAGTCAGGCAAGGCATGGCACGGGGACAGACGCGCGAATCCATCAAGATGGCTCTCGATACCGTGAGAACCAACAAGCTGCGCTCCGGGCTCACCATCCTTGGCATCGTCATTGGCGTCACCACCGTCATCACCATCTCTTCCGTCATCACCGGCCTCAACAACCGCGTGAATGACTGGGTGAGCTCGATGGGCTCCAACGTCTTCTGGGTATTTCACATGCCTCTCATCGGTGTCCGCCCGACAACCGAGATGCTTACCCGCAAGAAGTTGAACCTGGAAGATGTCCTTGCGCTACGCGCGTTGCCTCACGTGGTAGCCGCTGACGGCACGTACCAGCACGTGAATGAGCAGTTCCATGTGGGCGACGTCAGCGTTAAATACAACGGCAAAAAGGTGGCAGGAGCATTCCTCGCAGGTTCAACTGCAGAGCTCGAATCGGTATCGGAACTCACCATGAAGGAAGGCCGATTCTGGACAGATGCTGAGGATCAGCGCCACGCTCATGTCTGCGTAGTGGCCCATGACACGGCGGAAGAACTGTTTGGGAACGAAGACCCGATCGGCAAGGATGTGAATGTTGCTTCCGGACTTTTCACTGTGATTGGCGTCCTGGAAAAGCGCAAGCAGCCGTTCGGTTCCGGCAAAAACCCGGGAGACAATGGCGTCTTCTTTCCGCTTGGCGTGTTCCATAACCTGTACCCCGAATTAAAGGATATGTACATCAGCGTGAAGTATGACGACCCAAAGAACAAGTCGCTGGTCGAAGAAGAGATACGCGAGAGGCTGCGTGTTCGCCGCAAGGTAAAAGTCGATCAGCCCGACAACTTCGAGATCTTCGGTCCCGACTCGCTCTCAAAGCTATGGAATCAGCTGACCGGCGGCCTGGTTCTCTTCATGATTGCCGTCTCCAGCGTTGGACTCATGGTGGGTGGCGTCGGCGTGATGAACATCATGCTGGTCAGCGTGACCGAGCGCACCCGCGAAATCGGTGTGCGCAAAGCAATCGGCGCCACCAAGCGTGCGTTGCTGCTGCAGTTCACCACCGAGGCCGTCACTCTCACCGCAATGGGAGGCGTCATCGGCATTCTTCTCGGCGCCGTGTTCACATGGATCATCTACCTGCTGCCCATCGGCCTGCCTGCCACCATGTCCACGATGTGGGCCATTACCGGGTTTACTGTCTCTTGCGCCATCGGTTTGATCTTCGGCATCTACCCTGCGTGGAAAGCCGCCAACCTCGACCCGATCGAGGCGCTTCGCTACGAATAACCAGTTAACTCTGGGAGGGCCCTGAAAATGGCAAGAGGGCAAACCCGCGGGCCACTCAATCCAGCGCGCAACACGCTCCATCCAAAACCTCCGCGCTCAAGAATATCTGTCGACTTCATCGGTTTTGCGCACAACGCCGCAGCCATTTCCGCTCCGTTAATAAAGCACATCCTCTCTTTCCTTTTGGAACTCGCTTATATCTCGCAGTCTTTCCTCCGAACAAATCGAGAGATCGCCGTCATCGATCGCAGGCGTTCTTCCAAACTCGCTCGGCCTACGCTCCGCCAGGCAGCGCATTGAGCAGAAGGGCCGCAAGATGGTTCTCATCGAAGCCTTAAAACTCGCGTTGCAATCCCTGTGGGCTAACAAGCTACGCAGCATTCTCACCTTACTCGGCGTGGTGATTGGTGTCGCTTCCGTAATCATGGTGGTCACACTCACGAATGGCGCCAAGCTGTTTGTCACTTCCAAGCTCAACGACTACGGTGCCAGCGTAGTTACAGTCACCAAGATGCCGCAAACCTTCATCACCATTGAAGAGTTCCTCGACTTCCAGAAGCGCCGCGACATCACGCTGGATGACTATCGGGCAATCCTCTCCGACTGCAGCTCCTGCGTCTCTGTCGGCGCACGCCGTGACAACCTTGGAAAAGTTGTTTATGGAAGAAGCTCAACCACCGACACCGATATTCGTGGATGGACATGGACCATGCCCGCACTCTCAAATCTGAATATCGAGAGCGGCCGCGCCTTCACTGAACTCGAGGACTCGCACAGTGCACACGTCGCCATCGTCGGTGCGGACATTGTCAACAACATGCTTGGCCCCGGCGATCCACTGGGCAAAGAGGTCCGCATCGACGGCGCGCCCTATACCGTGATTGGCGTTGGCGAGGCCCAGGGCAAAATGCTCGGCATGAGCATGGACAACTGGGTCGCCATCCCTCTCAATGCCTTTCAGCAATCCCACGGTGCGCATGACAGTATCGATATCTATGTCGAGGCGGGGGGAGGAGGCGAGTTGATCGAAATCGTCTCCGACCAGCTCCGCACCATCATGCGTACACGCCGCCACCTTGCACCCGGCTCCGCAGACACCTTCAGCATCGACACCAGCGCAACATTTCAGAACCTGCTCGGTAAAATCCTTAACAGCTTCGGAGCAGTTGTGGCCTCAGTCGCCGGAATCTCACTTGTCGTCGGAGGCATCGTCATCATGAACATCATGCTGGTCTCTGTTACCGAACGCACGGCGGAAATCGGCATCCGTAAGGCAGTCGGCGCGCGCCGCCACGACATCCTCGTCCAGTTTCTCATCGAATCGGCCACCATCTCACTTGTAGGCGGGCTCATCGGTGTCTTCGCGGGAATAGGCGCCGCCAAAATTATTACGCTCATCATTGCCTTCCCTTCCGCTGTCCAGGTCTGGTCCATCCTCGTCGGCCTTTTTGTTGCCGCAGCCGTCGGAATCTTCTTCGGTGTTTATCCAGCACATAAGGCTGCACAGCTTGACCCCATCACAGCTTTGAGAGCGGAGAAATGACCATGCATATTTCCAGTTCCGGCGAATCCATACGCCTTGCTCTCGACACCTTGCGCAGAAACAAACTTCGGTCCGGCTTGACCATTCTCGGTATTTCCATCGGCATCTCTACCGTGATCCTGATCTCCTCCGCCATCAACGGACTCAACTCCAACATCAACAACTTTGTCAGTGCTCTCGGCACCAACGATCTCTGGGTCTTTCGTTTCGAGCCCTTTGGCAAGCGCCCTACAACTGAAGAGCTCAACCGCAAACAGCTGACGTACGAGGACGGTGTCGCCATGCGCAGCCTTCCTCACATCGTCGCCGTCGATCCCGCGCTCACGTATCAAAATTTCCAACTCGGCGTCGGAAACGTCTCGCTCAAGCACGGCAAGCACAAGATCCAGAACACGATCATTTACGGCGAGACTTCCGCCGTAAAAATAACCCAGGACTTTGACATCCTGGAAGGCCGTATGTTCTCCGAGTCCGAAGAAGAGCGCCGTGCCAATGTCGTCATCCTCGGCCACGATGCAGCCGAAGACCTCTTCCCCGATGAATCTCCAATCGGCCAGGACGTAGAGTGCGGAGGAGACGTCTTTCAGGTCATTGGCGTCTTCGACGTGCAGCCGCAACCCTTTGGCAGCGGCCGCAACACGCAAGACAATGCCGCCTATTTTCCTCTCGGTACCTTTCGAAAGCTTCATCCAGAGATCAAGGACTTTTGGATCACCGTTAAATATGATGACCAGGCAAACAAGGCGCTGGTCGTGGACGAAATCCGCGAACTGCTTCGCCGAAGACGATCCGTTCGCATCGAGCAGGAGGACAACTTCGCCATTTTCGGTCCCGACTCGCTTACGCGCCTCTGGAATTCACTGACCGGCGGACTCTTTCTGTTCATGGTCGCTGTTTCTTCTGTCGGCCTGATGGTCGGCGGCGTTGGCGTGATGAACATCATGCTCGTCAGCGTTACCGAGCGAACCCGCGAGATTGGAATCCGAAAGGCTGTCGGCGCTACAAAGAGGAACATCCTCCTCCAATTCACCACGGAAGCCATCACACTCTGCGCCGCCGGCGGCATGCTCGGCATACTGGCCGGAGCACTTTTCACCCTCATTCTGCATTTCGCCGTGACCTTTCTGCACGCCGCTCTCTCACCCACCTGGGTCGTCGTCGCGCTAGGCGTATCGTGCTTTATTGGGCTTCTCTTCGGCATCTACCCCGCGTGGAAAGCCGCCAACCTCGACCCGATCGAGGCGCTTCGCTACGAGTGAAAAGAGTTCACAGTTCTTAGTCAGACTTCACATTCTGCGAACGGCCCATCCGCATCAGAACTACGAACCTGGAACTCAGAACTGGCTTAGAACCCACAACTGGCTTAGAACTCACAACTGTCTTCCGCTACACTAAATTCCGTGAACACCCACACATTCGCCTTGGCCGTTGAAGCACTTACCACGGCCCTGGCCGTTGGAGGGATTGGCTACTTCCTGGCGGCCATTGTCGCGGCGCGTGTGTTTCTCTCTTCCCGTCGCGCACCACTGGCAGCTTTCGCTCCCGGCGTCTCCATTCTCAAATCGTTGAAGGGTCTCGACCCAGGCATGCTCGACGCCTTTCGCTCACACTGCCACCAGAATTACCTCGGCGAATTCGAGATTCTCTTCGGCGTCTCTTCTCTCAATGATCCCGCCGTTCCTGCCGTCCACCAGCTGCAAGGCGAATTTCCCAATCAAGCGATCCGCCTCATCGAGTGCCCAGCGCGTCTCGGCGCCAACGGCAAGGTCAGCACGCTCGCTCAACTTGCTCTGCAAGCCCGTCACGAATTCCTCCTCGTCAATGACTCTGACATCACAGTAAGCCCGCACTACCTCGAGCGCGTCATGGCCAACTTCGCGCCACTGTTATCCACCCCTGTAACCCGACGCCAGCACGAAACCGGTCTCGTTACCGCGCTCTATCGCGGCCGCATGCATGGCACACTTGGCTCGCGTCTCGAGGCTCTCGGTATCGCCACCGACTTCATGCCTAGCGTGCTCGTCGCCCGCATGATCGAAGGAGGCCTTCGCTACGGTCTCGGTTCCACGCTTGCTGTCAGCCGCGATGCACTGCAGAAAATCGGCGGCTTCGAAGCACTCGTCGATCATCTCGCGGACGACTACGAACTCGGCGAGCGCATCTACAAAGCGGGGTACCGCATCGCACTCTCCAGCGACGTCGTCGAAACCAGCGTTCCCGCTTATGCCTGGCG
>NZ_JBARMD010000382.1:0-8008 GCF_049802275.1 Occallatibacter sp.
ACAGCTTTCCCATGGATATGGTGATCTTCACCGGCGTCGAAAGCGAAGAAGAATTCCGTCACAAACGCCCGCAGGAATACGCCCGCATGGTGCGTGAAGGCAAACTCGAGCAACGGCTGGGCACCGCGCCTGCCACGTGGTTCGTCAACGGCTCGCGCATAGTAGGCTTCACCGCCATCTTCATCGGCCTGACGCTGCTTGTGCTCACACTAACCGCGTATTTCCGGTGAGACAGGGCAGGCGACCCGGAGCTTTCGAGACGGGGGCTGGTATCAGGGCATGGGCTTAGGTCAACACCTCGTTCCAACGAGGATTGCGAGATGGGCTTGTATCAGGGCATGACTTCAGTCGTGCCGAAATTAACAATTTAACAAGAGAGAGAGAGGGCTTCGGCACACTTCATTTCTCTTGAGTTCGTAGATTTTCTTGTCAGAAGACGGGCTTGTATCAGGGCAGGACTTCAGTCGTGCCGAAATTAACAATTGAATAAGAGAGAGGGCTTTAGCCCCTGCGATGGCCCGCCCAACCAGAAACTCCAGCCCCAACGAAATTGCACAATCCGACCGCACCTTCTTTGCCACAACGCGAACGGCAACGGGGCATCGTCTTTTCCAATCAGAACGCAATGCCACTCTCTTCATCGATGTTCTGCGTTCGCATGTAGCCGCGCGAAGATTCAAGATCCTCGATTTCGTAATCATGCCCGACCACGTACATCTACTCATTACTGTGAACAAAGACATGACGATTGAAAAAGCAATGCAACTCATCAAAGGTGGTTTTTCGTATCGGCTTAAGAAGGAATTCGGTTATCTCGGAGAGGTTTGGCAAAAGGGCTTTTCAGAAGTCCGCGTCAAAAACGACGACGATCGGTTGCAATTCTGAAAATACATCGCGCTGAACCCAGTCAAAGCCGGACTAGTGGACGTCCCAGAAAGCTATCCGTATTGCTTCACGAATCTTGCAAGGCGAAAGCTCGCAGGGGCTAAAGCCCGACCAGTGTGAGTGAGCACATGCGGCATGACTGAAGTCATTCCCTGATGCAAACTCTGGTAGGAAAGCTGGACCGGAGCTAGGAGCTTGCCGAATGCTTGTCTTTCTCTCCCAACTCCAAAGCTGATCGCAGACTCCAGCGCAAGCGCATTGGATTCATTGTGTCTCATTTCGCATCACTCTGTGACTCCTATCACGGCGCTCCTAACGACAAAAGCGTCTCCTCATTGCGTGAAAGTTTCCAGCAGAATCCTGCTCTGTACGTTTGCGTTCTTTCTGCTGGGCTCGGCAGTCCCCACTCGCGCCCAACACAAGCTGAAAGATGAAGACTGCCTCACCTGCCACGGTGACTCCACCCTCACCACTGACGTCAACGGCAAGTCCGTTTCGCTCTTCGTCGATGCGAAGAAGCTGAAGCACTCCATCCACGCCTCAATGAAGCTGGCCTGTGTGGACTGCCACAAAGACGTGAAGAGCCTGGCGCACGAGACTCCGCCGCAGAAGGTTCTTTGCGCCGACTGCCATGCTGATGCCAAAGACGCCTACGCGCACAGCATGCACGCGAAGGTTACCGCCGCGGGCAAAACAGCCGCCAACTGCCAGGACTGTCATGGCAACGCACACGAAGTGCTGGCCGGCGGAGATCCCGATTCCCCGGTAAATCACGCTAACATTCCGTATACCTGCGGCCGCTGTCACGGCCAGAAATTCCTGATGGAATCCAACGGCCAGACCACGCAGCCCTTCCTCTCCTACCAGGAGAGCGTGCATGGGCGTGCCACGGAAAAAGGCTCAACCCAGGCAGCCGTCTGCACCGACTGCCACGGCGCCCACGCGATCAGCCCCGCGAACGACGCCAAGTCTCCGATCTCCAAGTTCAACGTCCCGGCCACCTGCGGAAAATGTCACGCTGAGATCACGCAGACCTTCAACCAGAGCATCCACGGCCAGGCCATAGCGCGCGGTAACAACCAGTCTCCCGTGTGCACGGATTGCCACGGCATCCATTCCATCAAGTCGCACACGGACCCAAATTCGCCCGTAGCCGAACAGAATGTCTCGCGCGATACCTGCGCCCGCTGCCACGAAGGCGTGCGACTCTCCAGCGAATTTGGCGTTCCGGGGAATCGCGTCTCGACATACCTCGACAGCTATCACGGCCTCGCTGCCGAGGGCGGCTCCGTTGTCGCCGCAAACTGCTCCAGCTGCCACGGCGTGCACAATATTCTGCCCTCAAGCGATCCTCAATCAACGGTCAATCGCGCCAACCTCGACGCAACCTGCGGCAAATGCCACAAGGGCGTGACTCAGAAGTTCACCCTGACGCCCGTGCACATGGCCGACGGTATCCACCCCAAAGACCTCGGCTCCCTCATCACGCGATGGGTGCGCATCATTTACATCATCCTCATCCTCGGCGTCATTGGCGCGATGTTTATCCACAACTTCATCATCTGGCGCAGCAAAGCCGCCGCACGCCGCCATATGCAGAACCCAATGATGCAGCGCATGACCACCAACCAGCGCTGGCAGCATCTCGTCCTGCTCTCAAGCTTCATCATCCTCGTCATTACCGGCTTTGCGCTCAAATTTCCGGATTCATGGTTTGCCGAAATTCTCGGCATGGGCGAACACGTGCGCAGCGTCGTGCATCGCATTGCGGGGGTTGTCCTCATTGCCGCCGGTTTCTATCACATCTTCTATGTCTCGATCGCTCAAGAAGGCCGCCGTCTTCTCTGCGACATTGCGCCACGCCCGAAGGATGGCAAAGACGCATTGAGCGCAATGCTCTATTACCTCGGCCTTAGCAAAACCAAGCCGCAGTTCGGCCGCTTTACCTACGGAGAAAAGGCCGAGTACTGGGCACTCGTCTGGGGCACCGGCCTCATGGGCGTCACCGGCGTGATGATGTGGGCCAAGGTGTGGGTGGGCAACCTGCTCGCGCGCTGGTGGGTCGATGTCGCCACCGCCGTGCACTTCTATGAGGCGATTCTCGCCACGCTGGCGATCATTGTCTGGCACTTCTACCAGGTCTTCGGCGACCCGGATGTCTATCCGATGAACTGGGCGTGGTGGGATGGAAAGATGTCCGTGGAGCACTACCGCGAAGAACACGCTCTCGACACGGAATCGCTGCCCAAGGCCGATTCGGCAGCATCGCCAGGTGGCAACGATTCCAGCAGCCCAAAGGGTTGAACCAGGCGGATCACTGCTTCGGCGGCGCACCCTCACTGTCGTAGTGAATCGTAGATTCAACCGCGAACTTGTGGTAGTCCCGGAACTCGATCTGATTCACGTACAGACGTGAGTTGTCTTTCATCCGGACCTGCGAGCGGTTCGGCAGGTTGTAGGTCTTCCCGGCGATAGCCACCGGCTTGTAGTCAACCGAGACCGTTGCCATCTTGATTGGAAAGTCAGTCGGCAGTTCCAGCTCCGACGTTATCCTCACCACCTGCAGCGTCTCACCGTCTACAAACAGCCGCCCCGTAGATGCGACCAGGATCTTCTGGTCTGTCTCTCTGTGGATCACGATGGTGCCGTTCTGGCTGGGCACTTGAAACTTGAAGATATAGACTCGCCGGCCGTTCACGTTCGCAACCTTGTCCCACGAGAACTCGGCAAGCGCCCGCGGATTGAAGAGGTTCTGCAGAGCGCTGCCAAATTCGCCCGCACTGATAGCGCCCCCAAACTGCATGTGATCCTGCCCGGCAGCAGCCTTCTTGCCATTCACAGCGATCACTTCGTAATGTTCCATCTCATCGAAGAAGGTAAGCCGCTCTTCGATGAGGTCGTCGATGCCCCCCGCGCCGCGCGGTGCACTCGCTACTCCCGATTGGCCTCGCGAGGAACTCGCGCCATTGAAAGACGTTCCGAAACCGACCTGGTCAGTAACCTCGCGATGCGTGATTTGAGTGCAAATGAAGTCGGGAAGGCTCTGCGTGTATTGGAGTGCCGAAACCCGCACTGCTTCGAGCACCCTCGACTGATCGGCAGTCAACTCATTGTTCTCAGCGGCAAATCCCCTCGCCGTCGATGCCAGAACGAGAAGCACGAAAATGTTGAACAGCTTCAACCCAACTGCCTTTCGAAACTCTGCTGGAGGTGCAAAGCAAATGATAGTCCTTACGGCGCTCGTGTCTCGCTACCGATGAACCTTCTCAGGCGCCGCTTTTTTTCGTGCGCCCCCAGCAACATCCTGCATCGAAGTAACGTATGTCGGAAGACGGTGCTGAGTTACCCATAACGTCATCAGAGGAGCCCGCATGGGCGCCTGATGCCTATGCATGCTACCAGGGCGTCATTCAAGGGCTTCTGGAGGCCAAAGTCCCATTCGCCGTTAGTGGAGGCTTCGCGTTCCATCACCACACCGGCATCTGGCGAACCACAAAGGATCTCGATCTCGTGACGCCGCCAGATGCCGTCCCTCGCGCATTTGCGGTTCTCGTTGAGGAAGGTTTCGAGACCTACGTCCAGGATCCCGTCTGGCTCGCCAAGGCGCGTCGCGGCGACTACTTTGTTGACCTCATCAGTGGCGTGGGCAACGCCACCCTCACCGTCGAGCAGTCGTGGATCGATCGTTCGCAGGCTGACGAAGTCCTGGGCATTCGCTGCAAAATTCTCCCTGCGGAAGAGATGATCGCCTCCAAGCTTTTTGTCACGCGCCGAGAGCGCTTCGACGGCGCCGACATCGCGCACCTGCTCAAGGCATGCGCCCGCAGCCTCGACTGGGACAGGCTCCGCAAGCTTACCGAGCCGCATTGGCAGATGCTGTATTGGCAGTTAATCCTGTTCGCGTACATCTACCCGGCCCACACCGGCGACGTTCCTCCATCGCTCTGGCGCGATCTCGCTGAACGCTTCGACGATTTCGTTACCGCGTCGCAAGTGAAGGATCCGTTTCGCGGTACTCTCATCGACCCTAAAATGTTTGCGATTGATGTGGACGAGTGGGGCGAGCGCGACGTCTACCGCGAGCTATCCGAAAACTACCCGCGTCCGCTACAGGAGATCAACACAACCAGGAGCAGGGAATGAGGCTGGCCGCCGTAGCCGACATCCATATCACTGCCGAAAATCACGAGCGCGATGTGAGACAGTTCTCCGCGGTCAATGATCTTGCTGACGTACTGGTTATCGCCGGCGACTTCACCAATCACGGCATGCCCGAAGAGATGCGCGCCGTCCTCGGTGTGCTCGATTGCATACGCATTCCCATCATTGCGGTGCTCGGGAACCACGACCACGAATGTGGACACCAGGACGAGCTTGCCGGCATGCTCCGTCTCGCCGGAGTCCACTTGCTCGACGGTCAGTGCCACCAGATCGATGGTATCGGCTTTGCCGGAACCAAGGGCTTTTGCGGTGGCTTCGCGCCCTATGAACTCATGCCGTTTGGAGAGCAGGGAATCAAGACCTTCGTCGAGGTCGCCGAACGTGAAGCTGTCAAGCTCGACTATGGCCTGGCTCAGACACAGGCGGAAAAGAAAGTCGCCATCACCCACTACGCGCCCATCAAAGAAACCATCGTGGGCGAACCCGAACCAATCTTTCCGTTCCTCGGCAGCTCCCGTCTGGAGCGCGCGTTGGAGACCCACAGGCCGGTTCTCGCGCTGCACGGCCACGCCCATAAAGGGACTTTCTCGGCTGAAACCAAATCGGGCATCCGCGTCTGCAACGTTGCGCTTCCGGTGCTGCGACAACGCGGTGAAGAACACCCCTTCGCGCTTTTCAATCTCTGAACTGTACTAAATGCCAGCCGCTTGCGCCGAGGCGAAGCGGGGAATGCAATCACTCGCACGACGCAGCCGGAACCAGAAAATCCACGCCGTGTGCGCGATTCCTCTGCGACGTCGCGATCCCGTCGACTTACTCCAGCGGGACCTGCTCGTAATGCCGCCCATTCGTATCGGTCAGAGCAGGGCAGCCTCTCAAACCCGCCAGTCGTCCGTGCGCCAGTTGCGGATGCGTTCCTTGATCTGTTTGCGATTCAGATTGTGCTCAAGTGCCTGCTTGGCCAGTTCCACCACTTCGTCATCGGCGGCAAAGCGCAACGCGATCAACTGGCTTTCGCTGAGCCGGTAAATTTGCGCATGCCACGCCTGCGGAGCGAGCGCCTGCAACCGCAGCCGCTCTTCCAGACGGATCACCCGATCCTGGACCTTCAGCGGATACGTGCGCAGCCTGAAGATAGGGACAATGACTGCGAGCGAAAGGACGAGGTACCAAGCCGCAGAGATCGTCTGCTGGCGATGAAGGTGAATTACGGCATACACGAGGTTGGCTACGTAAAACCCGAAGATGAAAAAGTGGTAAAGCGGATCGAAGCGGGCGTGATTGCTCAGGCTCTGCGTCTTACTCATGCGCGGCAACAGCTTCCTTCAGGGCAGAATGGGCTATCGCGGCGGAAGGGATCTCCGCTCTACCGCTCGCTGCAGCGGCGCTGTGGACCTGAACACTGGCGCTCAAGGGATTCTCAGCGGGCGCGGCAGGAACTGTCAACGCGTACAGGTCTTCCGGTCCCAGCTTCTCCCGGTCCTTCGGGATAAGTTGATAGTGGCTGCGAAGGATATAGTCCGCAAACAGGCACCCAGCAAGGTATGGATTCACAATCGTAATCGGTATTGCATAGGCCGTTGTAATCAGCGACTCTGAAATACTTTTGTTCGCGCGGCTCGAGCGGCGATTGCCGGGCACCTGGGGGATTTCATAGATCTGCAATTGCATCTCAGGATGCTTTTTCGCGTAGGTCTCAAGCTTGTGGGCAATCTGCTTGGGCGTCGTCATTCCCGCATCGGGAAATACTCCCCGCCTGAATGTCCGCGGGAAGTATTGGTTCAGCACCCATCGCGAAAAGTCCGAGCAATTGTTGAACAGCAATTGGAAATGGGAAACATTCCTTTTGTCGTTCATGAGCTCAATCAGTGTGTCGTCCTGAGCCTGAGTGGTCTCAAATCGGAAGGCATAAACCCGCCGTTCGTAGGCTGCACCTATCAGCTGCGACCAGCCGCCATGCCAGAAATTGCCCCGCGAAACGTGACCTCCCAGATTCATCAAGTGTTTTTCATAGTATTCGTTTCGTAATTGGGTTACGGTTGCACGGTCCACTCGTTCAGGAACAGTGGCACCCTCTTCCACTGAATACAAATAAGGAATCAGCGGAATCGCCAACCAGTCGTAATGATCAATGTTGCCGTAGCGCGAGATTACTGCACCCATCTCGCCGGGCTCGCAGCGGCGCAGCGTGGTGGGAGTCTCCGCGCAGATATGCGCGAAGTACATCGCTGTATGTCCGGTTGGATTGACCGTCCCGAAAAAGCCGTAGGGCTCCTCCATCAGCAACGCAGCCTGTGCGTGGCAGCACGCGGGCGAGAGAAGGACGAATGCATAGGCCACGAGAAAAAATGCGAATGTGCGGGGGGCGCGCATTATGGCCATCATCACTCCGGTCTGATTGAACACCTATGGTTTAAGTATCAAGCACATCGCGTGAAAAGAAACCTGCTATTTCTAACAGGTTACGCAAAATTCTTGGTTACTTTTTATGACCCCCGAATGAGAGTCAAAGTTAGCGTGGGCTCCAACCTCCGGAACCTGGCGTCGCTGCCTGCTTTAACCCAAAGCCGCCAGATACGTCGCGCACCACAATGTGATCTGAATGAGATCCGTCAATGCTGGCGAAGCCCCGCACTCTCTGATAACGTTCTCTTTCCGAAAAAAGTGGGGTCGACTAGCTCCCGAATTTCGGCGAGATTCCATTCTGTGAGGCACCAGTGCGAATTCTATTTGCTTCGATTTCTCTTTTACTTTCGTCTGTAACTATCTCGGCACAAGTCACTTTGCCCAGGGTTCTTTCGAGCCATATGGTCATCCAGCGCGATTTGCCCGTGCATGTGTGGGGTAATGCTGCGCCGGGACAGCCCGTAGCCGTCTCCTTCCGCGACGAATCGCGTGGCACTGAAGCCGATCAGCTGGGTCACTGGAGCGTCTATCTGAAACCTGGTTCGGCGGGCGGCCC
>NZ_JBARMD010000383.1:0-3573 GCF_049802275.1 Occallatibacter sp.
CGCGACACCCGCCTTGAACGGAATGTCGCCATCAAGGTCATTCCTGCAAGGATTTCCAGCCCTGTACTTGAGGCGGCTCTGCTGCGCGAGGCGCAGTTGACCTCATCGCTCAGTCATCCCGGCATCGTCACGATTTACGACATTCTCTTCCACGGCGGAACCACCTGCATCGTGATGGAATTTGTTCAGGGACAACCGCTTCAGGAATTGATTCCGGAAGGTGGTCTGGCCATCGACCGCGCTCTTTCCATGGCGAGTCTCATTGGCAACGCGGTCGCCGCGGCTCATGCGGCAGGTGTGGTCCACCGCGATTTGAAGCCCGCCAATATTCTTGTCCGCGATGACGGACAGATAAGAATCCTCGACTTTGGACTTGCCAAGGTTTCACGCCCATTCTCTCCCGACGCTGCTACGCAAGCCATGAGTATCTTCGGTGGACTCACCGTGGGCACCATGGGCTACATGGCGCCGGAGCAGGCCCGTGGCGAAGACGTGGATGAACGCGCGGATATCTTCTCATTTGGAGTGATTCTTTATCAGCTGCTCACCGGCAGGCTGCCCTTCCGCGGCACAAATGCAGTGGCTCTGCTGCACGCGATGCAGTCAGGCGATCCGGACCCGATGCGCGACACGAGACCGGAGATTCCCGCACCACTCGAATCAGTTGCGCGTCGCGCTCTGGCAAAGACAGCAGCCGCTCGATACCAGACGATCCGGGTGATGCTGACGGATTTGAACGCCGCATCTGGCACCTCCAAGTTCGCCCCCATGTTCGCCTCCGCGCCGACTGAAGCCGCAGATGCGCATACGATTGCGGTTTTGCCTTTGATCAATATCAGCCCCGACCCGGAGAACGAGTACATCTGCGACGGGCTCGCCGAGGAACTAATCAACGGTCTCACGCAGATCACAGGTCTGCGCGTTGTCTCGCGGAGTTCTTCGTTCCAGTGCAAGGGAACCACCCCGGACGTGCGAGAGATTGGGCGTCGCCTTGGGGCCAACCTTCTGGTGCATGGCAGCCTGCGCCGCTCCGGAAGCAGCCTTCGTCTGACGATGCAGTTGAGCCAGACCAGCGAAGGGTATCAGATCTGGTCGCAACGCTTCGATTCGCAATTAACAGATCTATTTGCCTTGCAGGATGAATTGACCGCCGCGGTGCTGGAAAAGCTGCGCGCACAATTGGGAGCAAGATTTCCCGGACTCGAAGCTGAAAGGAAGATGCCCTCTGCGGAAGCCTACGATCTCTATCTCCAGGGGAGATTCGCCTTCAATCAGGAAACGCCTGAGGAATTCAAGCGTGCTCTCGATCTGTTCCTCCGCGCAGCCGCCGCCGATCCCGCATTCGCTCCGGCCTTGATCGGAATTGCCGAGACCCACATGCGGCTTGACTGGTACGGTCTCGAACCGGCCTCTGAAGCCGTGCCGGCCGTTCGATCTGCCCTGACCTCCGCATTGCGGCTGCAACCTGACTCCGTCGCCGGCCTTTGCGCTCTCGCTATCACGCAAGCGGGCTGGGATTGGGATTGGACCGCCGCCGGCCATACCTTCAATCGCGCCATAGCAGCTGGAGCCGGCCTTGCTTCCGTACACTTCCATTACGGCCTGGACTTCCTTACCCCGCGCGGCCGCCTCGAAGAAGCTTTGCGCGAGCTTCGCCAGGCTCTCCGTCTTGACCCTCTGTCTCCCATTGTGCACACCGCGGTCGGGGGCTGTCTTTACAGAATGCGGCGATGGGATGAGGCTGCGGAGACTCTGCGCGCGACTCTTCACGCAAACCCTGAGTTCGGGCATGCGCTGTGGTCGCTCGGTCGCGTACTCCTTGAGCAGGGCCTTTCAGAAGAAGCCCTCACCTGCTTCCAGCACGCATGGCAAGTGATGGGAGAGATTCCCGCCGGACTGGCTGAGATTGGCTACTGCCATGCGCGCATGGGCCACCGCGATCTGGCTCTCGCAACGCTCCACCAGTTGCAGCAACTCAGGCAGGAGGGTTGGGTTTCGCCACTCAACTCAGCTCTGGTCCACGTTGGCCTCGAAGATCACGATGCCGCCATGAGCTGCCTCGAAGAATCTTTTGAGAAGCGAATTCGCCAGCTGGTTTGGATCAACGTCGATCCACGTTATGAGGCCTTGCATGGTACCCCTGCCTTTGAGCAGCTCATCGCTCGCCTGGGCCTGGCGCCACACCGCGCAATAGCCGCCGCGGGATGAAGACCGGCCTTTCCAGCTCAGACGCTGACCCTGACTTTCGCCATTCGAGTGGAAGCCGCTCTATTTTCCGATGCAGAAGGTGGAAAAGATTAGATTCAGGACGTCGTCGGGAGTGGTTTGACCGGTTAGGGAATCGAGCGCCCATAACGCACGATACAAATCGAGCAGGATCATTTCATGGGGGATGCCGGCCTCGCTGGCGCGAGCCGCATCGTTGAGAGCGGCCTGGGCCGTGACGATTGCCTGTTGCTGTCGCAGATTGGTCAGAGGGCCGGGTTCCGACGCTGCTCCACCGGTGGCTAGTTCTACAATCTTCTGTCGCAGACTTGCAATGCCGTCGCCAGTCAGAGCCGAGGTAGGCACGTAGGGGACATCCAATTCTTCAGCAGCAGATTCATCTGCCTGAAGCACGTCTCCGTTTTTGGGATCGTCGGCCAAGTCGCTCTTGTTGATGGCGACAAGCGCCGCGCGGCCATGCACGGCAGCCAGCAAGCCGCGTTCCTCCTGGTTCAGCGGCTGGGTTGCATCCAGCACGATTACTACGATCGCGGCATCGGCGAGTGCCTCGCGGCTGCGCGCAATTCCAAGCTGCTCCACTTCTTCAAACGTCTCGCGCAGTCCAGCGGTATCGACAAGTTCCAGCGGAATGCCATCGAGGGAAATCCGCTCGGTTACCAGGTCGCGCGTGGTGCCCGGCGTCGCCGTGACAATGGCACGGTCGCGCTCGACGAGGCGATTGAAGAGTGAGCTCTTGCCGGCGTTGGGTCGGCCGACGATGGCGAGCGTGAGTCCATCATGCACAATACGGCCACGGGCAAACGAGGCTTCCAGCGCGACCAGGGATGGAGTAAGCTCCGCAATGCGTCGGCCAATCTCGGCCTTCGGCGCTACATCCACATCATCTTCAGCGAAGTCGATGCCGGCCTCGAGCAGGGCAATCAGTTCCAGGAGCGAATGCTTGGTGGGGGCAACGCGCCGGCTAAGCGCTCCACCCATCTGGCTTGCGGCCTGGCGCGCCTGGGTGAGTGTCTGCGCTTCGATCAGATCGCGCACCGCTTCCGCCTGCGTGAGATCGACCTTGCCGGAGAGGAATGCACGCTCAGTGAATTCGCCCGGCTCGGCCAGTCTCGCGCCGAGGGCAAGGGCACGTCGCAGCAGGAAGTCGAGAACCACCGGAGAACCATGCGCTGCAATCTCCACGAGCTCATCGCCGGTATACGAATGAGGTGCGGCGAACCATGTGACCATCGCCTCGTCGATGCGGGCTTCATTCGAAGGGTCTTCATCGAGCACCTCGGCCAGTCGGGCCCGTGCGTGTTCCAGTGGCTGACTCAGGCGCAGAAGTTGAGCGGCAATGGACGCAGC
>NZ_JBARMD010000384.1:0-4289 GCF_049802275.1 Occallatibacter sp.
GTAACCACGGGCGAATCTCCCTCTGCAATTCGCCAGGCGCTTGGCGCAGACGGTATGCTGCCGAACCAGGGCGGCGATCCAGCAGAGTTGCTCAACCGCGCTGCCGGCCTGCTCTTCGACCATTCCCTGTTCAATGCTCATCCTCGCTTCTGGGGATATGTCACTTCCTCTGCCGCGCCAATCGGCGCGCTGGGCGAACTGCTGGCAGCAACGGTAAATCCGAATTGCGGAGCGTGGCTGCTGTCTCCGATGGCCAGCGAAATTGAAGCTCAGACGATTCGCTGGATTGCAGAAATGCTGAATTACCCCACCGATTGCGGCGGCCTCTTCGTCAGCGGGGGCAACATGGCAAATATCGTCTGCTTTCTTGCGGCGCGTCAGGCCAAGGGTGGCAGCGATTTGCGTACGCATGGAGTCGCAGGGGCCCGGCTGCGCGCGTATTGCTCAAAGGAGACGCACACCTGGATCCAGAAGGCAGCAGACATCTCCGGACTGGGCACCGACTCGGTGCGATGGATTGCAGCCGACGATGAAATGCGCATCGACGTCGAAGCTCTTCGCGCGCAGATTTGTTCGGATCTTGCTGCAGGCGATAAGCCCTTCATGATGATTGGCAATGCTGGAACGGTCAGCACTGGCGCGATGGACCCGCTGCCCGAACTTGCTGCGCTCTGCCGGGAATTCGACCTCTGGTTTCATATTGACGGTGCCTATGGTGGCTTCGCGGCGATTGTGCCGGATGCTCCCGCGGAGTTTGCCGGTCTCAGCGAAGCGGACTCGATTGCTGTCGACCCGCACAAATGGCTCTATGCGCCACTCGAGGCCGGCTGTGCCCTGGTGCGCGACTTGTCCAAACTGCGCGACGCGTTCGCGTATCACCCGCCCTACTATCACTTCGGCGTCGAGGCCATTAATTACTTTGATCTCGGTCCACAAAACTCGCGCGGTTTTCGTGCGCTCAAAGTGTGGCTCGCGCTGCAACAGGTGGGACGCGAGGGCTACGTGCAGATGATCTCCGACGACATTCGCCTGTCGCGCGCCATGTTCGATGGCCTTGCGAATTACCCGGAACTGGAAGCGCTGACCCAGGGGCTGAGCATCACCACGTTCCGTTATGTTCCGCGCGACTTGAAGCGCGACGACGAGCAAGTGGAAAGTTATTTGAACGATCTGAATCGCGAATTGCTCACGCGCCTGCAGCAGGGTGGAGAAGCTTACCTCTCCAACGCGGTCATCGGGGGCAAATACGCGTTGCGGGCCTGCATCGTCAACTTCCGCACCACGCTTGAGGATGTTGAAGCGCTGCTTCCTATCGTGGTGCGCATTGGCAACGAGGTAGATGGGGCGCTGCGTCCGGCAGGACTCGCTTGAGGAGTTTCCCAAAAAATGAATGCCGAGTCTTGCCACGCTTGTGTACACTCACCCCAAGCTCCGGGCCAAACCGAATAGTTATCGCGAGCTGAACTCCTTCCCTGGGGTACGAGTTCATGTCTTCAGGAGGTGATCATGTCTACCTCTGCTCATCCCGTTGCGCCTGTGCCGCCGTTCACATCGCGCCGATGGCCCAAGGCACTGGCACTCGGTGCAGTCTTGTTCGTTGCTGCAGCATTCGTGTTCAAGTACGTCTTCCATTACTATCTCCACTACAATGAAGCGGCATTTAATGATCCCGCAGCCGGAGCCGCCAACTACTGGCGGATGCGGGGCTGGCTTCTGCTTCACATTTCCAGTGGAATGACGGCGGCGCTTATTGGCCCCTGGCAGTTTTCGCAGCGGCTGCGCAAGCGCTATCTCCAGCTTCATCGTCTTTCGGGGCGCGTCTATGTTATCGCCGTGATGTGTGGCTGCGTGGGTGCGCTTGGCCTGGCCATCGGAACCACGTTTGGCAAGGCGTGGGGATTCGGTGTAGCGATGCTGGCATTTGCGTGGTTTACGACTACCTCGATGGCCTACTACGCGGTGCGGCAACGGCAAATCCAGATTCATCGCGAGTGGATGGTCCGCAGCTACGTAGTCACTTTTGCATTCGTCACCTTTCGCATATTCAACGACTACCCACCCATGAAGAACTGGCTGCCGGATGCCGATCGCGCCAACGTCATGATCTGGGCCTGCTGGGCACTACCTCTGCTCGTCACCGAAGTGATTCTGCAACTCAAACGCATGCCGCGACCTCAGAATCTCGCGGTTCGAGAAAAATAGGAGTGAGATGATGAAGGGAACTCTTCGCGTTCTGGCGGTTGCTGGTCTTGTGTCGGGCGGCGCTCTGGGAATGGCAGGCTCGATGGTTGCCGCATCGAACGTTCGCGCTGTCTGCTGGGCCATTGATGCCACCGGCGTAATCGTCGCCACCGCGATCCTCGCGCTCAGTTATCTTCGTGCCGGCAAGATGGAGGTGGCTGCAGGCTTCCTGGTCTATGCCATCGGAGAGGGCATCATGCTCACGGGTACTCCGATGTCGCTTGAGGCCAGTGTGCCGGCATTCGCGGCGGGGACTGCCCTCTGGTCAGCGGGCCTTGTGCTGGTCAGCGTTCCGCGCGAGTTTAGTCTCGTCACGCGATTTACCGGATTGGTAGCCGCGGTCTTGTTCGGAATAGTCTCCCTGCGCATTTTCTGGGGAAATCCGCTGACGCCCATCGCACGTCCATTACCGATGTTTGCCTATCCAGTGCTGGTGCTCACGTTCATCGGATGGATCTGGACGATTGTCAGACACGGCGCGGAAGTGGGCGCAGCCGAAGTACCCGCGTAATCGAGATGCGTAGCGATTCGATAACTGCTCGACGTATTACTTCACGCCCTTGTCCGGATTCCACACGCCATGCAATTTCCGCACATAGAGAATCTGCCCGACGTGATACGCGTTGTGCGCGCCGACGTGCGCAATGAGTGAGGCATTCGCAGCGATCTTCGCATCGTCGGCATCATTGACGGCCTTTTCCCAATCGGTGAGCACCTGGTTGAGCTTCTTCACCAAATCGTCCCACTGCGCCGGCGTGAAGTTGTCGAAGGTCTCGTTATTGTTGTTGTCGAACTTCTCATTCTTGATTCCCTTGAAATCATTGAGCGCGCGATTGTCCCAATACCAGATGTGATAGGTGAGTTGACCGACGGAGTGGTTGCCTTTGCCGGGGCTCCACATAGCTTGCTCAGGGGTCAATCCTTCCACCGCGATGCTGACCGGAACAAACCAATCTTCCTGATCGTGCGTGGTGCGTAACTGCTCCAGCAGCACGCCGCGCAACGTGGTGGGCGGTTTCTTGTCATTGGTCTGAGCGAAGAGCGGGAGGGAGAGGAGCAGAAAGAATGCAAGCTTTTTCATCGATTGTAGCCTCGCGGGAGTTGCAGTGCTCGGAGTATAACGCCGAGGTCGATCAGGGGCATCCGGCAAGCCCCGTCGGCAGACCGCTTCGGAACTTCCCGGTGCGTGCGCAGCACTTCTCGATTGGAATGCATCTCGAAATCC
Organism: Occallatibacter sp.; assembly: GCF_049802275.1. Classification (NCBI taxonomy): domain Bacteria; kingdom Pseudomonadati; phylum Acidobacteriota; class Terriglobia; order Terriglobales; family Acidobacteriaceae; genus Occallatibacter; species Occallatibacter sp. The sequence continues at coordinate 3,467 of NZ_JBARMD010000384.1, forward strand.
GCTAGCTTTCGAGTTCACATGACGCCCCGCACCCAAGCCGTTCTGAGATTTGAATCCCGCTCAGCCCCTCGCTCCTTGTTTCAGCCTGGTTCCTTGTTTCAGCGTGAGCAGCAACCGTCCCTGGGCTTGCTTGCAATCGGATTGATTGGCCTCGGAGTGCTGGGGCTTGTTGTGGGGGATTTTGCCATGGTGTGGCAGCCGGTGGCGACGTGGTTCCCGGCCCGCACGGCTCTAGCCTATGCGGCTGGCGCACTCATGCTCGTGTGCGGAGCAGCTCTATTTTTTCGCACCACCTCTGTCTGGGCCATTCGCCTCCTGTTTCCGTACCTGATTGTGTGGCAATTGCTCAAGCTGCCTGCACTTTTCGTAGCTCCCAAGGTCGAGGGAGTCTACCTGGGCTTCGGTGAGCTGGCGGTGCTTCTCGCGGGCGGCTGGACGCTCTTCGCGCGGCTCAGCGATTTCGAAGCGCCTGCGTGGCTTGCGTGGGCCACCGGCGACAAAGGCGTCCGCATCGCGCGCTACTACTTTGCCGTCTGGATCATTCCGATCGGACTCTCTCATCTGATCTACACCAAGGAGACGGTGGCGCTGGTCCCGGCATGGCTGCCTTTTAAAACCGGCTGGGCCTACCTGACTGGGGCAGGTCAAATGGCTTCGGGACTGGGTGTGCTCTTCGGCGTATTGCCGCGGGTTGCGGCGTGGGCTGAGGCCGGCCAAATCACGCTTTATACGCTGCTTATCTGGTTGCCGGCAATCTTTGCCACCCCCCGGGCGCGCTTGTCGTGGACGGCGCTGTGGATCTCGTGGACCATTGGTGCAGCGG
>NZ_JBARMD010000385.1:0-2675 GCF_049802275.1 Occallatibacter sp.
AAGGAGGCCAATGGCCACGATCACAATGAAGGAGCTGCTCGAAGCTGGTGTTCACTTCGGGCATCAAACGAAGCGCTGGAATCCCAAGATGAAGGAATACATCTTTGGCGAGCGCAACGGTATTTACATCATCGACCTGCAGAAGACGCTGAAGCTTTTCAAGGATGCGTCCAAGTTTGTCACTGAGCTGTGCGCGAGCGGCAAGACGATTCTCTTCGTCGGCACCAAGCGCCAGGCACAGGATGCAGTTGCCGAGGAAGCCAATCGCGCGGGGATGCCGTACATCAACCAGCGCTGGCTGGGCGGGCTGCTGACCAACTGGGTGACAGTGCAGAAGTCGGTGAAGCGCCTTCAGGAACTGGATGATATGGCCACGGACGGCCGTTACGAATTGCTGACCAAGAAGGAAGTTATTCGCCTGGAGCGCGAGCGCAAGCACCTCCAAGCCAATTTGGCCGGCATCAAGAATATGAAGCGCCTGCCCGATGCGCTCTTCATCGTCGACTCGAACAATGAGGCGATTGCGGTGAAGGAAGCGCGGAAACTGGGCATCCCGGTGGTGGCGGTGGTGGATACCAACTGCGACCCGACGGTGGTGGATTACGTGATTCCGGGCAACGACGACGCGCTGCGTGCGATTCGCCTGTTCACCTCAAAGATCGCCGATTCGGCGGCCGAGGGCGTGAACCTGGTGGGCGACAAGGCGTTCGCTGCGGAAGAGGCTCCGGTGGCCGAGAGCGAAGCTCCTGCGGCGGCGGAAGCGGCGCCGGTAGAGGACGTCGATTTCGATGCGGCTCTTGGCGCGGGCGTTCGCAAGGCTCCGGCGGCTGAAGCGGTGATCGACGAAGAGGAAGTGGTCGAACGCGCCCTGTAAGTTTTTAAGCAGACCGAGACAAGCGTGGCCGCGCAGTCTGGTTGCCACGCTTTTCTTTTGGGCAGCACCTGCGGTGCGGCCAACTCGGCGAAGCGCGCTGGCTTTGCGGAATGTGATAGCCAGTCGACTGCCGATAGTTTCAACGTAATTTTGAATTGGGGAAAAGAGAAGGAAGCGAGATGAGTGTGGCAGAGAAGATAGATGCAAAGTTGGTGAAGGAACTTCGCGAGAAATCCGGTGCGCCCATGGGCGACTGCCTGAAGGCTCTGCAGGAGACCAAGGGAAATATCGAAGAGGCATTCGTGGTGCTGCGCAAGCGCGGCATGGCCTCTGCACAAAAGAAGGCTGCGCGCTCGACGAACGAGGGCGCGGTGGGCACCTACATCCATGCCGGCGGCAAGATCGGCGTGATGGTGGAAGTGAACTGCGAGAGCGACTTTGTGGCACGCACCGATGACTTTCAGGAATTGCTGAAGGACATCGCGATGCACATCGCCGCCAGCGATCCGCGCTACATCAAGCCCGAGGATGTAAGCGCCGAGGATCTGGAACGCGAGAAAGACATCTATCGCGCTCAAGCAGCCGCGAGCGGTAAGCCCGCGAACATCGTGGAGAAAATGCTCGAGGGCAAGATGGCGAAGTTCTACGAGGAAGTTTGCCTGCTTGAGCAGCCGTTCATCAAGGACCAGGCTATGAGCATCAAGGAATTGATTGCACAGAAGGTTGGCAAGCTGGGCGAGAACATCACTGTGAAGCGCTTCGCGCGCTTCAAGGTCGGTGCGCCGGAGTGGACCGTTTCGCAGACCAAGGCTGTGGAAGCAGCGGCGGAATAAGTCGGCGATCTGAAGAATTCATCCCCCTGGGGGTGGACGCAAGTAGAGGCTCGGAGCATAGGCTCCGGGCCTTTGCTGTTGTACGCGATTGCTGCCGGCGACAGTTTGAATGTCAGGCGAGATGATTGGGAACGGGCTGGGTGCCTCGTCGGCATGGGGCTGCGGCATTTTGCCGGTGACGCGGGAGAGGACGGCTTCGAGGAGTGGCGTAACGCGTGTAAGCTGGCGGGCGCGGATCAGCATGTCCCAGAGCGGCTCGAATTTCTTCCATCCTGATGCGTAGAAGAAGTGCTTCAACTGGTGTTTGAGTGTGCCGTGATGCAAGGATGCCTGCGCGTTTCCGTGAGTAAAGATGAGGCTTGGGCTGGAGTGGGGGGGATCGCGCCGAAGCGGCGTTCGCGGTGTTTGAAGTCGCTGAGCGCGGAGGCAAGGTCGGACTCATCGAAGTCGGGCCACATGCGGGGTGTGAAGACGAGTTCCGCGTATGCAGATTCCCAGAGCAGGAAATCGGAGATGCGCTGCTCTCCGCCCGTTCGGATGAGCAGGTCGACGTTGCCGCTGTTTGCAGTGAGTGCCTCGGTAATGACCGCGCGTATCTGGTCAGGAGAGAGTGATTGTTCTCGCGTGGATTGGGCTGCTGCGAAAGCGACCGCTGCTGCGATCGACATTTGCCCGGAGTAGTCGATGGCTATACGCAGGTGAAGACTGCGGCCTTTGGCGGTTGCGGATTCGGTGCGTTCAATCTCGCGCAGGAGCGGCCCGGGGATGCGATCGCGGCGGCCGATTACCTCAAGACGCGCGTCTTGCTGACGGAGACGCTCGCACTCGAGGCGTAAAAAGGCACGGATGATCCAGAAGATACTTTGTACTTCCTCGGTCGGACGCGCCCAGTTGTCGGATGAGAATGCGTAGAGAGTCAAGACGCGGATGCCCAGTCCGGGCGCGTTTTCGACGGCGCGGCGGACTGC
>NZ_JBARMD010000386.1:0-16333 GCF_049802275.1 Occallatibacter sp.
AATAGCTTCGTGCTTTCCGCTGCCCCCGATCAGGATCAGCGCATCACCGCACTCGATCCGCAACGGTCGATCCTCGTTCAAGCGCCTGCCGGTTCAGGCAAAACCGATCTTCTCACCCGCCGATTCCTCCGCCTCCTCGCCGAAGTTGACGACCCCAGCCAGGTTGTCGCTATCACCTTCACAAAGGCCGCAGCCGCCGAGATGCGGCACCGCATCTTCGCCGAACTTGAGAAGGCTAGCGCTCGCCACGCGACTGAGTTGGATACAGATGAGTTCTCGATGGAGGCAATTGCAGTGCGCGCCCTCGAGCATTCACAGCTGCTCGACTGGCGTCTTCTTGAACTGGCTTCACAACTCCGCATATCGACGATCGACTCGTTCTGTCGCGACCTTGCCATCCAGGAACCCATCTACTCCGGCATCGGCAACAATCTGCAAATCAGCGAAAGACCGACTGAACTCTATCGCCGCGCTGCGCGCGCCACACTGGAGAAGCTTGGCAGTCCAACACATCCAGTTCTGAGCGGGGCAATTAAAGACCTTCTACTGTGGCGCGACAACGGCTGGAAAGAGTTGGAGGACCTCTTAGTCAAAATGCTCGGCCAGCGCGATCGCTGGATGCACACATTTGTTCTGAGCCAGGAACCGGATTGGAATGTAATTCGTGAACGGCTCGAACGACCGCTCGCCAACACCGTGCGCGCCACACTGGATAGCCTGACTCCCCTGCTGAATCAGGTTCCCGGAGTGGGCGAAGAAGCAATCGAGCTGGCGCAATTTGCTTGCACTCACGGCGGAAGCGATTTGCATCGGGACCTCGCCGAACTAGCCAACTTTCCTTATGGTCCGCATCAAGATAGCACCGCGCTTGAAGATGCCCGAAACGCATATCTCTGCCTGGCAAATCTGCTGCTGACCGGTGACGATCGCTTCCGCCGGCAATTCAATATTCGTCTCGGCTTTCCAAAAGAGCACACTGAAGAGAAGTTGCGAATCGAAGATCTGATTGAGCAACTCTCAGCCGTGCCCGGGCTGGAAGAGGCTCTTGCGTATGTCCGAAGACTACCGCCCGCCCGCTATACGGAAGAAGACTGGCAAATCGTTCGCGCCAGTTTCACTCTGCTCCGCCACGCCGCAGGCGAATTGAAGGCCGTCTTCGCGGAATCCGGTACGGTTGACTTCGTGGAAGTCGCACAGATCGCCCGGCACGTCCTGCTCGCCGAAGATCAGTTGCCATCCGATGCCGCACTCGCCGTTGCCGATGACATTCGCCACCTGCTCGTCGACGAATTCCAGGACACCAGCCGGCGACAGCACGAGTTCATCACCTCTCTCATCAAGGCCTGGGACGATCGCTCTGGCCGATCCATCTTCGTGGTCGGCGATCCCATGCAGTCCATTTATTTCTTCCGCGACGCCGAGGCCGAGCTGTTTCACCGCGTGAAAGAAAGAGGATTTGAATTCAGTGAAGAGGAATCCTTTCCTCTCCATCCCATCCAACTCACCGCGAATTTTCGCACCGATCCTCAACTTGTACTGCGCTTGAATGAAGCGTTCCAGAAAGTGTTTGCAGTTTCTGACGGAAGTGGAATCGAGTTCGCCAAAGCGGAACCCGCGCGTGGTCCATCCGCAGGCCCGGCACAGCGCTTTGAGCTTCATCTCGATTTCATACCGAGAACAAAACCCGGGAACGCAGGCGATCCCGACTCGGCACGCGTCCGGCAGCAAATCGCAGACAAGCGCGAGCATGCACGCAAGAAACAGATCAGCCAGGTTGTCACACTCATCCAAAGCCATCTCGATCGAATGGAAGCCGCACGCAGCGCCGGCAGGAAATACCGCGTCGCCGTTTTAGGCCGCGCGCGCAAGGCATTGGCTCCCATTGCGGCGGCTCTGCGCGAAGCCGGAATCCCAATGCGCGCAGTCGAACTGGAAAGCCTGAAAGATCGTCCTGAAATCCTGGATGCAGCTTCTCTTTGCCGGGCACTCTTCAACCGCGAAGACCGCTCCGCCTGGCTCGGCGTTCTGCGCGCGCCGTGGCGCGGCCTCAGTCTCGCCGAACTCCATGCCATCGCCGGTGCGGACGATGCATCCGGCCCGATGGCTCCCGTTGCGGAATTGCTTCGCGATCGGCTCGACCTGCTCTCAATCGAATCGCGCAACGCCTCGCAGCGCGTGCTCTCTGCTTTCGCATCCGTGGCGCATCTGCGAAACAAGCTTCCCGCCGCATCTCCCGGCACCATTCTGCAACAGCTCTGGCTCAGTCTCGGCGGTAACCTCTGCGTGGACGCGACTGGCCGCGCCAACCTTGACCTGTTCTGGAAGCTTCTCGACGAATTGCCGGGAGGCGAGCAGGATCTGACTGGCGCTGCCCTCGGCGCTGCTCTCGAAGACCTGTTCGCTCTGCCCGATCCCGCCACAAGCAGCGACTGCGGCGTCCAACTGATGACGATTCACAAGTCGAAGGGACTGGAGTTCGAAGTCGTCATTGTGCCCGATCTTCACGCACGCGGTGGAAGCAGCAAATCGGACCTGCTCTCGTGGCTCGAACGCGGGATCGCTGAGCCGGATGAATCGGGCGATCTAACCGAATTCCTCATCGCTCCAGTTCAGTTGAAAGGAGCCGATCCAGGCAAAGCCAGGCGATGGGTCGACAAGATTCGCCGCGAACGGGAATCGCAGGAGACACGCCGCATTCTCTACGTCGCCGCCACGCGCGCCCGGGAAGAGCTGCATCTTTTTGCCCAGCCTGCGTACAAAATCGACGACGACGGATCGTACTCCTTATTGGAACCACACAATTGTCTGCTGGCAACGGCATGGCCTGCCTTCGGCGATGAAATTCGCGCGCGCTTCGAAGAGTGGAATGCCGAGTGGAATGCTATCGCTCAAGCTTCTGGAGCGGCCAATGAACAAGTCGTCGACACCATTGCCGCGGCAGGGCACGACAATCTGCTGATCATGCCTTCACCGAGGCAGCCAACCTTCGTTCGCCGCCTCCCACCAGAATTCCAAAACACGCGCCTCGCTAGTCCGAACCTCGGCGCGCCGGAATCTGTCATCGGCCTTGAGGATGCGAATTCCTATCAGCGTCACGCGGGCGGACAGATTTCGCGCTCGCTCGGGAATGCCGTACACAAACTGCTCGAAGAACTGGCCCGCCTGCGCACGACGCTCGATTGGGATTCCGCACTGATCGCACTCGAATCCATCCGTCCCCGCATTACCGCATCGGTCCGTTCCGCAGGCCTTTCACTGCCTGCGGCTGAACAAGTAACTGCCCAGGCATTTGCCTGCGCTATCAATGCCGCGCGGGATGCCCATGGGCAGTGGATTCTCTCACCGCATGCTGAAGCCCTCAGCGAATCCGGCTGGGCAGGTATCGTTAGCGGTAATCTGCGCATGGTGCGCGTCGACCGACTTTTCCGCGCCGGCCCGGAGCCACTGCAATCCGGCAACAATGCCCTCTGGATCATCGACTATAAGACGGCGCACGACGAGAAACTCGACCCGGCATCGATGCTACCGGCATTCCGCACCACCTTCGCACCACAACTCGAGATGTACGCCAAAGTGTTGCGCAATTTGCACTCGTCAGACCTGCAGCTTCGCGCCGGGCTCTACTATCCGCGCATGTCGCTATTCGATTGGTGGGAGATCTAGCAGCGGGTCCCGGTACCCAAACCGATCGAGCGCATCAGTTCCAGCGCATTACTTGTCTTGACTACGCCCGGCTTGAGTTTGTAGTCGAAGATGAGCTTGCCATCCTCGAGCCTATCCTCAAAGTGGCAGTTCACCGCGCGGCCAACCATCGTGGCCGGAATCTCCGCGAGCGCCAGGTCGTGTGTGCTCACGATGCCAATCGCTCCACGATCCATAAGGCTGCGCACCACCAGTTTCGTTCCCTCCAGCCGATCGTGCGAGTTGGTCCCTGACAATAATTCATCCATCAGGAACAGCACGGGCACCGGCCCGGCAGAAAGCTCTTCCGCTACCTTCAGCTTGCGAATTTCTGCGTAGAATCGCGAGGTTCCGCCCGACAGAGAATCGAGTACACAAATCGAGGCCGCCACAGCCAGTGGCGACAACCTCAACGCGCTGGCCCTCACCGGCGCTCCACAATGAGCCAGCACCGCATTGATACCAACGCTGCGAATAAACGTGCTCTTCCCCGCCATGTTTGGCCCGCTCAGCACGATGAGTTGCAGCCCGTCGCCGAGCTTTACGTCATTGCGGATTGCTCTACTGACACTCAGCAGCGGATGGGTTAGTCCTTCCGCCTCAAAGAGCGGTCCCTTTTCAACAAACTGCGGTAAAACATCGCCCGGATGTTCGAATGCGTAACCCGCCAGCGCCGTCAGCGCCTCAAACTCTCCCACCGCATCGAGCCAGCTGCGAATGTGCGGGCCGAACTCCTGCTGCCACCCCTCCGCGAGAAAAACACATTGCGCGCTCCAGAACGTCACCGCATCCAGCAAACGCATCGCCGGATTTCTGCGCGACTCCAGGTAGCCCACAATGCGATCCAGCTTGCGAATCGCATCGGACGGCACAAAGTTCTCGTGCTTCAATCGAGTTTGAATCTCGCGCAACTTTGCTGCAGAAAACTGTCCCTGGTCGATGAGCCTCAAAACACCGGCAAGAACATCCAGATCATGCGTCGCTTCCTCAATCGCCTCCGAAGCTTCATCCCATCGCGTGTGCAAGCGATGTGCCCAGGCAAGATTCAGCGCGGAAATCGCCAGTGCCACCGCGCCCAGTCCCCACACTCCCCACGCCGCCATGCCAGCGATCCACAATGCACCCAGCGCTGTGGTTGTTATGCGTAATCGTGCAATTCCGAGAATAGGCTTGCGTTCTCCCCATCTCGCCAGCGAATCGGGATGCACTCCGGCTCGCACCGTCTCGCCAATGCAGAATAGTTCCTCACGCAATTTCACTCGCCCGCTCAAATCGTGGAGGGCGCCGTGTCGAGCCACTATGTCTTCAACAGGGGCCGCCGCCAGTAGCCACGCCGCCAACTTCTCTTCACCTGCTCGGGTGCGCGCCGTGCAAAGCAGCTCAAAGAGCGATGCCTTTCCAAAAAGATCCAGATCCCGAGCGTACGGATGCGACTGGTCAAGGAAACGGTCTCCTGTCTCGCCCGTTCCTGCCCAGCGATCTGCAATGCGCGCAATGCCGCGCTCGTAGAACTCGATCGCCCGATGCCGCAGTCGAATCTGCTGAAGCCGCTTCTCATGCAGCACGGCGAGAAAGGCGAAGGCTACCGCAGGTACCAGTAGCAACCAAAGGAATTTGATGTAGTAAAGGAGAACCACCGCAGCGGCGATCGTTACAAAGGCTACCGCCACCTTTGCGTATCCCAGCAGCCGCTCTTGCGCCTGGTCGGCCGCCTGTGCGCTCCGCAATTCCTGCAACCGCACGGAATACAACGCCGCAGGCTCAGCGTTACCCCGCGTTGTCTCGTTCGCGTCCATTACGCACTCCGCCGCTTCCCCTCAAGACTAACGCAGCGGAGTTGGAATTGTGGTCGAGACCGTTGCTTCGAGATCGCGGCCGGTCAGCCGGCAGCTTCAGCAGCCTTCTTCTGCGCCATCACGCTTTTATGGTGGCGCACGTCGGAGCCTTCAATCCAGAAGATCACATCCTCGGCGATGTTCGTCGCATGATCGGCCACCCGTTCCAACGCGCGGCAGATCATCAGGGCATTCAGGGCCTGCGGAGCAATGTGGCTTTGCTCCTCCATCACCTTCGTCAGCGACTTGTATGCCGCGCGATTCATCGTATCGACGGCATCATCCATCGTCAGCACTGCGCGCGCCAGTTCGGGATCGGCCTCAATAAACGACTGCAAGCTTTTTCGTACCATCTCTGAGGAGAGCGTTGCCATCCGCGGGATATCGACGGGCAGCTCCGGCACTGCAGCCATCTGCTCCATGTTGCGGACGCGTTCGCTGATGCTCTTTGCAGAGTCGCCCACGCGCTCAAGGTCGGCATTGATCTTGATCACGCTCAGGATAAAACGCAGATCGATGGCCATTGGCTGCTCCATGGCCAGCAGATCCAGCGCCGCCTGGTCGATGTCGCGTTCCAATCGGTTGATCGCCAATTCGCTCCGGCTCACCAGGTCGCAGATCGAAAGATCGCGCACCCGGTACGCCTCAATGGCCCGCTGAATGGCCTGCTCGGCCATGCCGGCCATCACCAGCAGGTTCTCCTTCAACTGGTCCAAGCTCTGTTGGAAGCGAATACGTGTCATCCGAACCTGCCCGTGATGTAATCCTCAGTGCGCTTGTCGCTGGGGTTTGTGAAGATCTTGTGCGTCGAATCGAACTCCACCATGCGCCCATTCAGAAAGAAGCCGGTCTTCTCGGCCACGCGGGCCGCCTGTTGCATGTTGTGGGTCACAATCACGATAGTGTACTGCGATTTCAACTGAAAGATCAGGTCTTCTATTTTCGAAGTAGATACGGGGTCCAGTGCTGAAGCCGGCTCATCCATCAGCAGCACTTCGGGATCGACCGCCAGAGCCCGCGCAATGCATAGACGCTGTTGCTGTCCGCCGGAAAGGCTCGCGCCTGACTTCGACTTCAGATCGTCTTTGACTTCGTCCCACAGCGCTGAGTTCTTCAGCGAACGTTCGACGATCTCATCCAGCGCGCGACGATTGGAATATCCGTTCAGTTTCAGTCCCGATGCCACGTTGTCGTAAATCGACATGGTCGGAAATGGATTTGGCCGCTGAAACACCATCCCAACGCGCCGGCGAATCTCCACCGGCTTGGCATCGCTGTAGATGTCGATCTCACCAATGCGTACGGTTCCCGTTACGCGCGCGATTGGATTTGTCTCGTGCATCCGATTCAGGCAGCGCACAAACGTGCTCTTGCCACAACCGGATGGACCAATCAGCGCAGTCGCATGATTGGCCGGAATGTTCAGGTTGATGTCCTGCAGCGTGTGGTTGGTTCCATACCACGCATTCAGGTTGGTCACCTCGATGCCAACGCCCACCTAACTTGCCCCTTTCAGAACTCCGCGGCTAGTCACATACCGGACCAGTGAAACCGCAATTACAATCAATGCAATCAGCACTAGAGCTCCCGCCCAGGCGAGCCGATGCTGGTCCTCGTACGGACCGGTTGCGTAAACCCAGATCTGTAAAGGCAACGCTTCAATGGGCCGATTCGGATCCGTGCTCCAGAATGAATTGCCAAGCGCTGTAAAGATCAGCGGTGCTGTTTCGCCTGCCACACGCGCAAATGCCAGCATGCATCCGGTGATAATTCCCGGCGAGGCAGTCTTCACGGTGATCGAAAGGACTGAGCGCCAATTTGGCAACCCCAATCCCAGCGCCGCCTCACGAATATTGTTTGGCACCATCAGCAGCATCTCTTCCGACGTCCGCGCTACCGTGGGAATCATCATGATTCCCAGTGCCACTCCGCCGGAGTATGCCGAAAAATGTCCCGTCGGTACAACAATCAGCGAATATGCCGCCAGGCCCATCACAATCGACGGAACCCCGTTCAGCACATCTGCTGTGAACCGGATAGCAGTGGCCAGCCTTGTGCCGCGTCCGAACTCTGCCAGGTAGATTCCAGCACCAATGCCAATCGGCACGCCGATCACACTCGCAATTCCCAGCAGCACGGCCGAACCCACAATCGCATTCGCCATGCCGCCGCCCGATTCGCCTTCCGGAACCGGATTCTGCAGGAAGAACGCCAGGTTCAACGAACGAGCGCCTTTGATCAACAAGTAAACAAAAATCGCAATGAGGGGAACGATCACCAGCACCGTGGCCAGTATCGCTAACCCGGATACCGCACGATCGGTCGCTGCTCGGAATCCTGATCGAAAGCTCGAAGTCGTCGTTCCCAATCCCTTTTTCTCCTGCTCGCTTATCCCTTGAATCTATTTCCTGTCGCCTGAGCGGATCCCCAACTCCCCGTCTCTTTAGTGTGCGCTGGCCGGTGCGCCGCGCGTGACTGCCCATACCAGCAGACGAGCAATGGCATTCACGATAATTGTGACAACGAACAGAGCCAGGCCGATCTCGATCAGCGAGCTGCGATGCAGGTCGCTTACTGCCTCACTAAACTCGTTCGCGATTACCGACGCCATCGAACTCCCATTGGACAGCAGCGATTTGCTGATCTCAGGCGTATTGCCGATCACCATGGTGACCGCCATGGTCTCGCCCAGTGCACGTCCCAGCCCGAGGATCACAGCGCCCACGATGCCTATTCGGGCATTGCGCAGCACGCCCATGCGGATCATCTCCCACCGCGTCGCCCCCAGCGCCAGCACCGCTTCACGCTGCGAATGCGGAACCGCCATCATTACTTCGCGAGTCAACGACGAGATAATCGGCAAAATCATGATTGCCAGAATGACAGCCGCCGCGACATAGCCCAGTCCCGTGGGATTGTCATCGACAAATAGTCGTGTCCACCCGAGATATTTCACGAGGAGCGGATTCACATACTGCCGCAGCAACGGGACCAAAACGAAGACAGCCCAAAGGCCATAAATAATACTTGGAATTGCAGCCAGCAATTCCGTTACAAACGCTAGCGGACCGCGCAGAATTTTGGGGCACATCTCCGTGAGGAAGATCGCCAGTCCGATCGCCAGGGGAACTGCGATTACAAGCGAAAGGAGCGACGACACCAGCGTGCCGTAGATAAACGGCAGGGCGCTGAAGTGTCCGTTCACTGGGTCCCAGTAGCTGGTCTGTCCCGAAATCGGATCGTGCGCCGGAGGCATGAAGAAGAAACGGAATCCGAAGCTATGCCAAGCCACGCTTGAGCGCAGCATCAGCTCTGACAAGATCAGCACCACGATGCCGAAAATGCTCAAGGCACAAAGCACCATCAACACACGAAAGCCGCGGTCCGCAAGAGCCGAATTTCCCCGCGCCATCAGAAACTTGCGGACGTCAGAGACCTCGTTCCGGGGCGCCTCTGCGGTTCGCTCCGTGACCGAAACTTTTGGAGGAGATGGAGTTGGAGGTTGAGACACGCGTATCTCAGGCACTTGTAGGCTCACCATCCGTAAGGCTACCGGCCAAAGATGAATAGAAGGTTACAGCGCTGCTAAATCAAACGCATACAATGCACTTCTGGCGGAAAATCCTCTTCCTTCGATCCCGCCAATTGAACGGCGATCCCAATCCTGGTCTTCGACCCAAAGAACGTCCTGGTTCTGCTCCAGACGCCCGGCTTCCTATAAGCTGATCTCCTGGAATCCATTAGGCCTGACTCTATGCGCCAAATCCCACTCATCTTCGCCCTCGCGCTCGCGCCACTCAATGCCTTTTCCCAAACCACGCCGCCGGTCGATCCACCTCATCATGAATGGAAGGCTGCCTGGGTCACTCACCCGACTGCGCCCTTGCGCGAACCACTCGTGCTCCATTTCCGCCGCACGTTGGATCTGCCATCCGTACCGGCCGCCTACATGGTTCGGGTCAGCGCCGACAACCGCTTCATCCTCCTCGTCAATGGCCACCGCGTTGGAGACGGACCCGCGCGAGGCGACCTGAACCACTGGCGCTACGAACGCTTTGACCTGGCCCCTTACCTTCAGCCGGGCCACAACCTTATCACCGCGACGGTCTGGAACTTCGGCATTTACGCTCCCGTCGCCCAGATGAGCGACCGCACCGCCTTCCTGCTTGAAAGCGAAGCTACCGGCTCTACCGGCATCAGCACCCCCGACGGCTGGCTCGTCGAAGAGGAATCCGGTCACCGCCCCCTCGACCGCTCGACCGTAACGATAAAGACCTACTTCGCCTCCGGCCCGGGCGAAGAGATCGACGCCTCAAAATATGACTGGAACTGGAATACAGAAACCCCCGGTCCAAACTGGGCCCCAGCCGCCTCGCCAATGCGCGATAGCGTCTTCGAAGGTGTCAATCACCCCCACTCCGCCGATACCACCGGCGACAATCCATGGGGGCTGATCCCGGACGAGCTCCCGAATATGGAATACACGCCGACAGAGACCGGCATTCCCGAAATCGCTCAAATTCCCTCCGGCCTAACCATCTACAGAGAATCCAATAGCAAAGAATTCATCCATGTATGGGAAAGGATTGAAGGTTTTCCGAAGGACTCGATCGGCTTGAATGCGAATAGCCATCTTCGCCTCACCCTCGACCGCAAAACCCTCACCACCGCCTACCCCGAACTTACCGTCTCCGGCGGCAAAGGTTCCCGCATCGTCCTCACCTACTCCGAAGCCCTCTATGACAATAAAGAACACAAAGGTGACCGCGACGCCCTCACCTACACCGGCGCCGACGGAAAGGAGCACCCCCGCCAAGCCCTCGGACTCACCGACAGCTTTCTCCCCGACGGCGGCCAGCACCGCACCTTCATGCCCCTCTGGTGGCGCACCTGGCGCTATCTCGACCTCGACATCACCACTGGCTCCGACCCGCTTACGCTCGAATCACTAAAGGCTTACTTCACCGCATACCCATTCGAAGAACGCGCCAAATTCGAATCCGCCGACCCCGATCTCGACAAAATCTGGCAAACAAGCTGGCGCACTGCACGCGTCGATGCCCATGAAACCTACATGGACACGCCCTACTACGAGCAGCTTCAGTACATCGGCGACACGCGCATCCAGGCCCTCATCTCCTACACCGTAGCCGGCGACGACCGACTCGCTCGCCAGGCCATCACCGCGTTCGACGACTCTCGGATTCCCGAAGGCATCACGCGCAGCCGCTACCCGAGCAATCTTCCGCAAAACATCCCGACCTTCTCCCTGCTCTGGATCGGCATGCTCCACGACTACTGGATGTACCGGCCCGATCCTGAGTTCATTCGCGATCACTTCCCCGGCGAGCGCGACGTGCTCGGATGGTTCTCGCATTACGAGGCTCCCGATGGACTTCTCGAAGAACTGCCCTGGTGGAGTTTCATCGACTGGGTGCCTTCGGGCACAATCCCGACCTATGACGCGCGCGGCGAGTCATGCATCACCACGCTTCAATATTTAGGCGCGCTCATCGACGCCGCCGATCTCGAGCGCAATCTCGGCGACCCGATTCTGGCTACCCGCTACCAGTCCAAAATCGAGCGAGTGCGAACAGGTCTTACCGCCAAATGCTGGGTACCATCGCGGGGCCTCCTTGCCGACAATCCCGACCAGAAGATATTCAGCCAGCAGGCCAATATCCTCGGCGTCCTTTATGACGTCATTCCCAAAGACCGTCAGCAGGACGTCCTGCGCCGGATGCTCGCCATCGAACCAGGCACCACGCCAGACGGCGTGCTCTCCGCCTCCTACTACTTTCGCTTCTACCTGGCACGCGCGCTTGACCACGCCGGCATGGCGGACACTTACCTCAAGTCGCTCGACCCTTGGCGCAAACTTCTGCCCATGCACTTCAGCACCTGGCCCGAAATCCCTGGAGACACCCGCTCTGACTCCCACGCCTGGTCCGCACACCCCATTTACGACATGCTCACCCTCGTTGCCGGCATTGAGCCCGCCAGCCCGGGCTTCGCCACAGTCCGCATAGCACCGCATCTCGGCCCGCTCGACCACCTCACGGCCACATTCCCCCATCCCCTTGGTGAAATCAGGGTCGAGTACCACCGTGAGGGCTCCGGCTTGACCGCGACCATTGCTCTTCCAGCTACCCTTGCCGGCAACTTCATCTATAACGGCATTACTCAGCCGCTCAGGCCAGGACTCAACAAGATTCAGATCAAATAACGACAATGCTTTCCGTGGTTACCCCTCAAGAAAATCGATGTATTGGCCGCGAGCGACTGTTTCTTGTTTCTCGTAAACGTGCTACAACTTCCACATGGCAAGAAGTAAAGATGCGACGCCATCTGGGCACGTCAACTTAAGAACACTTGCTGAACACCTGGAGCTGTCACAGACCACCGTTTCACTGGTTCTCAATAACTCTCCGTCAGCGAAGTCGATCCCACAGGAGACACGCAACCGTGTGCTCGAGGCGGCAACACGCCTCAACTACCGGCCGAACTACTTCGCCAGATCCCTGCGCCAGAGTCGCTCCATGTCAGTCGGCGTTCTCGCACCCGATTTGAGCGAGGGCTATTTCACCCGTGTGATGAGCGGCGTCGTCCAGGAACTGACCAACGCACATTACTTCTATTTCACCGCCTGCCACGACTGGAAACGCGAATTGATTGAGCAGTATCCGCGTATGCTCGTCGAACGCGCCGTCGATGGCTTCCTGCTTTTGAACACTCCTGCCGACCAGATTGAAGTTCCGGTTCCTGTAGTAGCCATCTCCGCTCACAGTGAAGTGCAGAACGTCACCAACATCGTTCTCGATCACCACAAGGCAGTCGAAACCGCGCTCGTACACCTTTACCAACTCGGTCATCGCCGCATCGCTTTCATGCGCGGTCCCAAGGCCATCCCCGACTCCGACTACCGCTGGCAAAGCATCCAGCAAGTCGCCGGCGAAATCAGCCTGCCTATCGACCCCGCCCTCGTTATTCGCATCGATTCCGTGGGTTGGTCCATGAAAACCGGCCAGCACCCGATGGCGCCCGAAATCGGATACAAGCCGATGCAGAGCCTGCTTGAAAAGACGCGCGACTTCACCGCAATCTTCTGCTTCAACGACATCGCTGCCATTGGCGCCATCCGCGCGCTTAAAGACGCGGGTCTGCACGTTCCTGAAGACGTGTCAGTCGTCGGATTCGATGACATTCAGTCGGCCGCTTACTCCACGCCGTCTCTCACCACGGTGCGTCAGCCACTCTTTGAAATGGGCCAGCGCGGAGCGCAGATTCTGCTCGAACGCATCGCCAATCGCGAGGCACCCTACGCTTCAGAAGTTGTCATGGCGCCTGAACTTGTCGTCCGCGAATCTACCGGCCCGGCGAGCGCCAAGCCCTCTGATTGAATCGCGACTTATTTGCAGAAGGACTCAAACCACCGGCTGATATATACCTGCGCATGCGCTTCGCCGCAATAGTGGCGCGCATGGGGCTTGTCTGCGGCTTCCTTCGCCCACTTGAAGACCGTAAGCTGAGTGTCGCTGCAATGAATCACGACCCATCGGACAGGCCTTTCGCTCTCCTCGCCGCAAATCTCACACCGATAAATCGTGTCAATCACCCGTAACCTCCGCAAAACTGATCCTGCCCCGTGAAACCTGCCCCGTGAAACCTGCCCCCTGAAACCTGACCCCTTCTCTATTCCAGCATCTGCAAATCCAGCGGCGACTCCAGCAGGCAATCCATCTTGCCGATCTCCGCCAGCGCCCGCTTCAAAGCAGACGATTTGCACGGTTCCACCGTCACAACAAACGGCAACGCCTCGGCGGGATAACCGGGCTTCTGCACAATAGCCCGGATGTTGATCCGCTCGCGGGCAAGCGCCCCGGTAATTTCTGAAACAATCCCCGGCCGATCCACCACCAGAAAGCGAATGTAGTGCGGCACTTCAAACTCCGCGCCGATTTTCGCCGGAACCGAAGGAATCGCCACGCGGCGCGACCCATGCGCCAGGGCCAGCAGATCACTCACCACCGCAACGGCTGTCGGATGGCCGCCGGCACCGTGTCCTGAAAACACCACGTCGCCACCATAGCGTCCTGTTAGGATCACCATGTTCTCGGTGCCGCGTGACCACGCCAGCGGCGAATTCCTGTCTACCAGCATCGGCCCGACCGTCGCAGCCACGGCTCCATCGCGCTCCTCGGCCCGCGCCACCTGGCGAATCGTGCAATTCAAATCCCGCGCATAACTGAAGTCCACGGCGGTCACGCTGGTGATCGGTTGCGGCACAATCTCATCCGGATCCACCACAACGCGCAGCGCCAACCGCATTAAGATCGCCAGCTTCGACCGCGCGTCAAATCCGCCCACATCCTCAGTCGGATCCGCCTCTGCATAGCCCTTTGTCTGCGCCTCGGCTAGCACCGCCGCGTACTCGGCTCCCGCCTCCATCTTGCTCAGAATGAAATTGCATGTGCCGTTCAAGATCCCTTGCATACGTGCAATGTGGTCGCCGGCGAGCCCCTGTTCGAGACCCGGAATCACTGGAATACCTCCGGCCACCGCGGCGCCGTACTTCAAATGTCCGCCCCGTGCCGCTGCCAGCCGCTCCAGTTCTACCCCGTGATAGGCAATCAATTTCTTGTTCGCCGTAACCACGCTCTTGCCCGCTTCAATCGCGCGCCGTGCCCAGGTGCCCGCCGGATCGAGCCCGCCCACCAGCTCCACGATCACGTCCACATCCGACGCGAGAACCGATTCCCAGTCTTCGCTCCACACCACGCTTTTCGGAACCCAATCCGCCTTTTTCCGCGCGACGTTACGGTTGTATATGTGCGTCAGTTCGAGTCCGTCAGGCTTCGATTCCAACAAGATCCGGGCCACCGAGCTGCCCACAGTACCGAATCCAAATAAGGCTATGCGCAACGGGGCACGTTCTTTCGACGCGGGGGCGGATGACTCTCTCTCCGAGACAGGGGTTTTCACTTGAGACGGCATTGAACCTTTCAGCATGGAATCGGGAAACGAGATGCATCGATGATACCTGAAGGCCGCACGCTTCCTCGAACCGCGGATACTCCAAAGTGCTTACCGGAGGTTTCCCGGATTCCGCGATTTTCTCCGTTCCGATCTTGCATTTGTCCAGATATGCTGCGCGACTTGGACCCATTCTGTGAGGCCGCGCAGGTTGGCTTCGCCTAGAATTTGAATCGGTAGCGCATTTCGCCATAAATCTGTCGTGGATCGTTAAAGTGGAAGCCGCCAAAGGTGAGGCTGTTGTCGAGAAGAACCCGATGATTGGTCACATTCAAACAAGTGGCAGACAAGGATATTCGTTCGCCAATATCCTTTGCGGCGGACAAATCAAAGGTCGTATGTGCAGGCAGGTAGGCTCCTGAGTATGGCGACGGTGGATCCTGGTCTCCGTTTGTGAATCCAGAGCCATAGTAGACATTTGTCGAAGCGTAGATGCGTTTCGGAAGAGTCGCGTTAAAACCGGCATTCAGAGTGTTGCGCTGGTCGTGGTCCACCGGCGTATAGTCGAATCCCGCGTCGCATGCCGGCGATCCAACGGGAATACAGACGAGTCCGCCAGTGATGTTGCCGCGCTGTTGGGCAATCTGGTTGGAATAGGCAAGATGGGCTTGCCCCAAGCGCCAGATGCGAGGAGAGCGGAGGGTCAATTCCCATGCCTGGATTAGCGCTCCATCTACCGTGACCGGATAATAGATGCTCGAATTCCCGATGTTCGAGTGGTCGAGAAAGTTGTTAACTCGGTTCTGAAATGTATCGGCGTCGAGAAGCCAGCCTTTATACGGTATCTGCACTCCGAACTGGTATTCTTCGTCGCGCTCCCCTTTGAGGGGAACAAAGTCTGTGTTGTTCGCGTTCGCGTAGTCAATCACGGGGCCTGACGCAGTCAGAAGTGGCGGAGGCTGATAGTACTTTCCCCAGAAGCCACGGAGCACCCAATGAAGCTTTGGTATTTCGAGCGCGATTCCAACTCTGGGATCAATCTGGTTTTCGGTGATGCTCGAGATGAAGTTCGACTGTCGAAGGCCAGCTATGAGGGTGAGCCACGGAGTTGCCTTGAAGTTGTCGGATACATATTCCTCGATGAGCCCGCCGCTGGCTGAGTCGGTGGTCCGGAAATTCTCAAAGCTGCCGTCGTTGAAAATGGCGCCGAACACATAGCTGTCATGCTGACCCCAACTGTAGATGCCGGCTTGAACGGTATTTCGCGCGATGTTGGTGTTCACTGCTGCTTGAACGCCGCCGTAATTGGATGCCCTGTCCGACGTCGTGGCAACGGGATAATCATTCGGATTAGCCGAATAGTTGGAGCTGTTGTAGTGGTAAAACGGCGAGATTTCCAGCATGGTCGAGGTGCTGTACGTATGCGCCCAGGTGACCGTGGACAATCCGTCGGTCTCGTGCTGTCCGTCCCTTAAACCTTGCGAGGGGTAGAGCTGATTCTGATAGCTGTCGGGATCTGGGTCATAAGGTATCTGAAAATAGTCGGCACGAAGCTGACCGACCACACGGAACTGGTCCTGTGGCGTTCGGTTATAGATCAATGACGTAAAGCCCCCGTAGCCGTTGGCAGCGTCGTGGTACACCTCGCTGATAGGCGGAGCTAGCCCGTAGTTAGTGCGGGTTCCGTTGAGGCTGGCATAGTAGGCGAATTTCTCGGAATGGCTACCGAATCTGATCTGGTCGTTGGTTTGCCAGAAGTTTCCAAGGCTAAGGATCAAATCCCCTTCTCGGTTGAGCTCAAATCCGTTGCGCGGGGCAACATTGAAAGCCCCATACGTGCGATC
>NZ_JBARMD010000387.1:0-5078 GCF_049802275.1 Occallatibacter sp.
GGTCCCGCTGCAGTTGACAGGTACCACGGTATTCCGCCTTACCACGAGACCCGCGCCTACGTAGCCCGCGTCATCCACGAGTTCAACAGCCGCGTGCTCGCGCGTGAATTGCAGGCGCGCCAGGGCCATGCACCGGTTGCGACCTTCGAAGCCTCCCCAACTCGATAAACAGCTTCCAACTCAATTGCAATCTGGATGCCTGAATGACGGCGGGGTGTGGGCAATTTGCATTTGGCCGGGTAAGGTTTCTCAGGGGCTATAAAGCCCTTTTTGAATTCGGGCCATTTACGGCATGCTTAAGCCTTGCCCTGATACAACTGCCGTCGCAGATCGAAGGCGCGCCATGCTTATTCAACTGCTGGTGTCGCTGGATGGCAAGCCACCATGGTTCAACTGATGGGGTCGCTGAACGGGAGGGACGCTGATTCAACTGCTGGTACCGCTGGACGGCAAGCCGCCTCATTTATGGGGAATAAACGAGAAGGGGCTGTTGCCCATAAAATGAGACTAAAGACCGAACGGAGAACGCTTGAAGAAGAAACAGTTGATCCTGGGCCTGGTTGTACTGGTTTTGCTGGTTGCGCTGGGGGTATACGGAGAGCACCGCTATCCAATCAATTGGCGTGAAGTTGTGTCTCAGCTTGAACAAGCCAACTGGCGCGATCTCGGAATCGGCATCGTTTCCATCTTTGTGGCCTTTGCGTTCCGGTCTGTGCGCTGGGCAGGACTCCTGAAACACCACCAGCGGGTTTCGCCCTTCTCCTTGATTGGCACCCAGGTGATGGGTTTTACTGCCATTGCGCTGATTGGCCGTGTCGCCGATCCGGTTCGTCCCTACCTGGTCTCGAAGAAGACCGGCCTGCCCCTCAGTTCCCAGTTCGCTGTGTACATCGTCGAGCGCCTCTTCGACATGGGTTCGATGGCCCTGATCTTCTCCATCGCCATGCTCTGGATCCCCGAATCAGCAATCGTTGCTGCCACAAGCCATTCCAAGATCGTGGCGACTCTCGGTGAGCATTTTCCATTGCTGGCGACCATCTTTGCGCGCTATGGCGGACTGGTGTTCACCTTCGCCGGCGCCCTCTTCCTGGTTGCCGTACGCCTGTACGGCCAGGCTGTAGCCACCTTCTTTGAGAAGACTTTCGGCCTGTTCTCGAAAAAGCTCGGAGCGGCCGCCGGCGAAAAGATCAGAACCTTCCACTCCGGCCTCGACACGATGCGCACGTTCTCAGAGTTCTCAGCCACGGCGGCGGTCTCTCTCGGCATGTGGGTGCTGATCGCCTTCGCCTACTTCATTACCTGTAAGGCCTTCAGCGGAAGTCCGCAACTCGCGGGGATCACGCCCCCGAAATGCGTCCTGCTGATGATAACCAGCGGCGGTGCAAGCATCTTTCAGTTGCCTATTCTTGGATGGTTCACTCAGATCCTGATCGTCGCAGCTGCGCTGGCAGGTTTCTTCGGTGCTTCGCGGGAGGCGTCGATGGCCTGCGCGGCTTCGCTGCTGATTGTTACCTTTCTTGCCGTCATCCCGGTGGGGCTGATCTGGGCGCAGTTTGAGCACGTCAGCCTGCGCAAGGTCGCGCACGACAGCGAAATCGCCGAAGAAATCGCCGTTGAACAGCCGGCTACGAACGAGGCCGAGTAAGCACCGGGCCCGCCTTCTCAGCCAGTGCATCCGGGTGCGAGAACACGAGGCTCTCCGGCGCCACCGCGCCTCCAGTCATCAGCATGCTCATTGCCTGCTCCATGGTCAGGTCAGTCATGGTCACCCGGCTCAGCGGCAACAGTTGCAGAAACGCCGACGTCGGGTTGATGGCATTCGGAAGCAGTACCGCCGCCAGTTCCTCGCCGGTGTGGGCGTCCATCAGCGTGCGGGTCAAAAACCCGATGCTCTTTTGCCCCGCAATCGGAAAATCCACCAGCACTATGCGCTGATTCGTATCCTTCTTCGCCATCATCGAGTCGAGCAGTTGCCGCACCGACGTATATACCTTGGTCACAAACGGTAGCCGCTCCAGCGTCGACTCGAACAGGCCGAGTGCCTGCCGCCCGATCACCAGCGAAGTCACACGACCCAGAACAGAGAGCACCGCCAGCGTCAGCAGCACCGCCAGCACCGACTGCATCCACGGCCGCGCCAGCCAATCCCCTGGGAAGATGGCCGCCAGCAACTGCACCAGGGGCAATCCCGCTTTGGCCAGGCTGCCGAGCACAAAGCTGAACACCAGCCAGGTGACAAACAACGGCCCAATTGTGATGATTCCGGCTAGTATGTTGCGTTGCAAACTCCGCAAAGGACGTGCAATTACAGGATTCACGTAGGGCTCCTGCTCCCAAGAATACGGGAGCGGCGTCACCGGTTTTTAAGAATTGGGCTTTTCGCCGGGTTCCCCTATATTGACCAGATTCCCCTATATTGAAGGGAGTGGTGCTTCATGATTGATCCCCTTGGCCCAGACCCCGACAACGCCAGTAGCCATCCCCGGCAGATAGCCCAAATTGTTTCCGAATTCGAGACCCCGGGATTGCTGTCTCCCCTTCGGCCGAAGGTCCGCCACGCCAACTACGACAGTCCCGAAGCAATCGTGCTGCGAACCCCACCGGCTGAGCCTGCCGCCAAGGTCAAGGCGGCCACGCCACCCCCGAAACCGGGTCCGACTGCCCTCGCCCGGTCCGTCCCCAAGCAGCAGAAATCCACGTTCGAACGCGCTCTCGGCATGGCCAGAACCGTTCTGCCGCTGGTCGGCAAAATGCTTCCCCTGCTCGAGGGCAACGTCGTCTCCGCCGCATCGAATTTGCTGCTCAATCACTCGGTGCAAGAGGTGGACCTCAAGCCTCTTGAGGAATCCATCGCCCGCATCCAGGCCGATCAGCGAGCCCTTACCTTCCACACCAGCGAACAAAAACGCGCCATCCGCCAACTGGAAGACGACTTCGCCGCACTGCAGGAGTCCGTTCAGAAAAACGCCGCCGACCAGGCCGAACTGATCGAGCACGTCGCCAAACTCGCCAAGCGCACGTCCTCTTTCATGCGCCTGGTTGTCATCCTGCTTGTCGTCTCCATCCTGTTTACGGCGCTTCTCTGCGTCCGAATCGCCTACATAATTCGCTATTAGGCTATGTCGCTCGTCCGACGTAATACGCCTGCGGATCTCTTCGGAAGAAGCAGGTCAGCCCGAAATTGAGCCCAGTCAATCGTATTTTTGGTTATACCAACATTAATTTAAGCTATATCGAAGCAATTTTAATCTCCACACTCACCTTTTATGATCTTCGTGATGGAGAACATTGCCAGTCGTCTTATACGCGGTCTAGTATTCACCCGTAGTCCAATTGGGGATGTTCCGCCCTGTGTCGAAACGCTGTTCTAACTGAGTTCACAGAGCTTCACTAACGAGCGGCGCGCTTACCGGCGTCCGCACACGGAGTGCGTCCATATGGCATGGTATGCCTACTGCATTGGTGAAAAACAAGCCTTCCCTGAATTAGCCCGCCACCGAAAACCCGTTCCGCTTGAATCAGTCCATGGAGTAAGCGGAAACCAGGTCTTCCTTTACCCAGCCAGTGACCTCGCCGTTATCGTCAGCGAACACAATCCGACAGAATCCTTAAATCAAAAATCGGGTGTGGATCATGCACGCGTCATCGCTGACTGTTTCAAACATTCCACCGTCCTTCCTTTCCGATTCGGCACGATCTTTAACGACGACGACAGCCTCCGCAAGTCCATCCGGTCGAATCAGCGTCAGTTCCTCGGTAACATCGACAAGCTGCGCGGCAAGACTGAGATGCACCTGAAGATCCTTGTGGACGACTGTTGCACCCGCGAGCTGGCCCAGATCTCGCAAGACAAAGTGGGTCGCGGTTACCTCACCAATCTTCGCGAAACGGCATCCCGGCAGCGCGAGCGCCAGACGCGCGCACGCGCCGTCAGCTTCCAGATGCATCGCCTCTTTATGCCATTGGATGAGGAAGTGAGCTGCCGCCTCACCGAGACCGGCAAGATGGTTCTCGACATCGCTCACTTGATCGATCGCAAGTACGTGGAGCGCTACCAGAACAAATTCACCACTACCAGCGCCATGATGCGCGATTGCCAGATGCAGCTATCCGGCCCCTGGCCCCCGTATCACTTTGTGCATCGCCTCACTCGCGGCGCGCACATTCCCGCCCAGCCTGTTGCGCTCGCGGAGCCCATTGCCACTGCGGTCCCTTCGTCGCCTCAACCCGCCGTGGCGGCGATGCTCTAACCGAATCGAAAGCTCAACCTGAAAGCCCGGCTCCGGCCGGGCTTTTTCCTGCTCATCAGCCTGAGTCCTGGTCGGCGCCGCCCTCTTGGAAGCAGATGCCGGGACAGAGTTGGATGCCGAAGCGGTTCGAACCTGCGTTTCCTTGTACCGTCAGGGAAGATTTCAACACTTGCTCCCGCAGGAAGAGCCGAATTCTCCCCGCCATCCGTCCGTAAACTGGCATATATGACAGTTCCCCAAAAACGCGCGCTGGTGTCTCCTCATAGTTGATCGCGCAGTCTCGCAGAATCCATTTTGAACCTGTGGAACTGAACTTCTGGCTGCGCTGACGAAAATGGAGGAACTATGAAGGCTATCGTCGGCTTGTTTGCAGTCACCTCTCTCTGTCTACTGTCGCCCGCTGCCATATCTCATGCCCAGGCGCTTTCACCGGCGCACGGGATCGACGATGTCGAAGTTGTAACGGTTCATGCAGTCGTCGACGGCGTTGACCTGGAAAAGCACAAGGTAAAACTGACCCTTGATGATGGAAAGACGAAAACCTACAAGGTCGACAAGTCCGCCGAAAATCTCGACCAGGTGAAGGTGGGCGATCATGTGACGTTTACCTGCACTGAAGAACTCATGGTGACCGTGAACAAAGCGGGTGAAACTCCAGCTGCCGCAGCTGCGGGCGTGGTGGGCGTTGCCCCCAAAGGAGCAAAGCCCGATGTTGTGATGGTGGATACGACGGCCATCAGTGGAAAGATCCTGGCCATCGATCCCGAAAAACGCAAGGTCACTTACCTGGATGCGGATGGCAAGAAGAAGACGGTCAAGGCGCAGAAG
>NZ_JBARMD010000388.1:0-2112 GCF_049802275.1 Occallatibacter sp.
GGCAGCGAAGACGCAGGCAAGCGTGCGCCTGTTTTTGTTCGCAGGAAATTGCGGAACTTTGCTTGCCCTCTCCTGAGGAGGCGAACGAAAACAGCCCAGGACGACAAAGCTCCGGAAACACTAAAGCTGCGGAAGAACTCATCCCAGACGGATTTTGTATCAGGGCATGACTTTCAGTCATGCCGTAAGCGCCAAGATAACATTGCCGGCTTTAGCCGCTGAAGTACGGTCCTTTCGACAATTCGCAGATCTTCAACGTTTTTCCGCAGCCTCACAGCCCCGGGAAATCGCCACCGCCGGGAGGGGCCCGTCCCGTAGGACCGACCCGAAACGCATTACTCCGCCAACGGACTGAACGTCAGCACAATACCCTGCTCGCCGGCCAGATTCCGCACCTGGACGCCGGTGACATCTTCAATCAGGTAATGCGCCGCGCTCAACGACTCAACCTCGTGCGAGAACGTCGTCGCGATCACCGTGCATCCCGCCGCGCGCCCCGCCAGTGTGCCCGACTCTGCATCCTCAAACACCACGCACTCGTCCGGCGGCAAGCCCAGCAATGCTGCGCCTGCCAGGTAAGGCGCCGGATCGGGCTTCCCTTGCGTTACATCATTGGCAGTCACCAGCCGTGCCGGCACCGGAATCCCTGCCTGTGCGAGACGCATCCGCGCCAGCCGCTCAGTCGCGCTCGTCACAACCGTCCAGCGATCCTCCGGCAACGCCTGCAGCATGGGAAGCACGCCAGGCAGCACAGCCAACCCCTCGCCATCCGCCAGCTCGATATCTTCAATCAGCCTGAGTTCCGCTTCACTGTCGAGATCGGGTCGCAGCATAGCTGCCGTTTCAATCGCCCGCCGGCCATGCGCCGTCTTGCACGCATATTCCGGATCGACGCCGCGCATCTCGGCCCACTTCGTCCAACTGCGCTCGACCGACCCGATCGAAGAAATCAGGATTCCGTCCATGTCGAACAGAATGCCTTTGCAGCGAATCTCTACGGGAGAAGAGGCGACATTGCGTCCCATCCCTTGATTGTAACGACCCTGCATCGAGTCCGCTGTTGAGCTACTTCTTCTTCGCTGCTGCCGCACTCTTGGGCGGCCCGAACGAAACGGCGGGCGGCTCACCAAATCTGACCGAAGCTTCCACGGTTCCTTTGCGCGCACCCTGCTGCACCTGGTTTTCTTTCAACACAATGCCCCCATCCGCGATTTCGGCATCGCCGGAGAATTGATCGAACCGAGTCAACGCCGGAGAAAAACTCTCTCCGGGAGCGCCAGGGCGACCGCTGATGCCGCCCTTCTTCCAATCGAAATGCACAGTCCCCTTGGCGGAGTTCGCAAGCTCGTTGCCGCCATATCCCGCCAGTTCCAGCTTTCCGTCGCCATCGAAGCTCGTGCCGGTGCACTGCAGCTTCAGCACGCCGCACAGTTCGGCCGGGTTCACTTTCTGGAAGTTCCCTGCCAGAGAGTAAGCAGGCTTGTCGCCATTCTCGATCTTGCCCGTCAAGTGAATCTGCCCGCCCAGCAGTCCCGCATCAAGGCTTGTGATTTCTGCCGACGCCGCCGAAAAGTTCACCTCGGCAGTCAGATTCTCAAGCTTCACCGGCCCCAGTGCCAGCGAGTCCACCTCCACCGTTCCCTGGAATGCGGGCCAGGTACGCGTCGACGACGGCGTCAAACGCGCAATCACCGTCGACAGCAGTGTTCCCTTCTTCTCCGCGCCAAGCAAAGTCGCCTGCAACTCAGCGGCGTCGAGACTTGGAAATGCGAGATTCACCTTTGGCGTGCACTCCTCCCCTGCCACGTCACACGCAGGAAGTTCAAGCCGAGCTGTTCCGATGAGCGGCCCATAGGTAAACACCACCGGATCCCACACACCCGAACCGCCGTCCAGCTGCAGTGTTGCCTCTGAAATCTGCACCGCTGTCGGCAGAGCATCGGTCTTCCAGTTCGCATCGTGCAACGTCACCGTGCCCGTGAGCCGATCAGGCAAAGGCTCATTCGCCACTGACGCAGCACCAACCGCAGGCGCAGTGATCACACGCGCATTCTCCGCCGGCAAGACGTCCGGCGCAGGCAGCCACGGTCCCGCGATCGCCAGGTCCAGGGT
>NZ_JBARMD010000389.1:0-9675 GCF_049802275.1 Occallatibacter sp.
GGATGCTTCATGCCGATGCGCGACGCGCCATAGCCGCCCATGGAGTGACCAACAAGACCGCGGCTGGCGCGATCGGGGATGGTGCGGTAGTGCGCGTCTATGTAAGAGACGACGTCGTGCGAGATGAACTTCTCAAAGTCGCCGGTGGTGGCGGAACTTGAGTACATCGATCCGTTATAGATGGTTTTGGAATCGGGCAGGACGACGATCATTTCCTTCGTGCCAAGTGCGAACGTGCCTTCGACGGTCTGCGGAACGTGGATTTCGTGCGTCCATTGTTCGGCGCCGATGGAGTAGCCGTGCAACGCGTAGACCACGGGATAGCGACGCTTCTTGTCTTTCTGGTAGCTGGGCGGCAGAAAAACGATGACGTCACGATCGACGGCGTCGCCTTCAAGATTGCCTTCAAGTGCCGTGCCGTGGATCTTGATGTGCTCCACTGCCACAGGCTTTGCGCCAGAGACAACTTCGGGAACGTTTGTCTGCACCTGCGCCGCGAGCGATGAACCGGGTGCAACTGCCAATGTGATTGCGCACGCAATGAACAACTTCGTTGATTTCATCTAGAACCTCTCTCGAAAGACCCGGCTACTGCACCGGGTAGGAATAAATGTTCACGCTGAAGGGGCGCACGGTGATGGTTGCGGGCAGCGATCCCAGCGCTTGTTCTTCGACTTGAACCTCGGGTTTCTTATCGACCTGAACAGTTGCATCGATGGAGTTGGGAGCCATGCGCCACACCTTTCCTGCGCTCACAAGCTTCGTTCCGCTGATCGCAATCTTGATGCTCTGCTCGGAATCAGAAGGATTGAGCACGGCAATGGCGAGAGTCTTGCGATCTTCACTTAACGCGGCACTCACATCCAGCGGATACGTGTCGCTGCCGGGGTTGACGGCGGGTTGATCGCCGCCAGCCGGAAACGTCGGCTTCGGCTGCGGAGAATCACCGGTTACCTCGACGGGAATAGTGCCGAAGTGATCGCGGTACATCTTGAACAGCATTCCAGTGGGATTGAGGACGGCTTCAGTTCGGTTCTGGCTCATCATTGCGGTCGCGAAGGTGAACGCCCCCATCTGAAAGATCTCGGAGTGGCGGAACATTTCGTGGAAGGCCCATGCGTATGCCGGAACGACCTTATATCCGTCGCGATTACCGCCGAAATAGGCCCACTCGTCGATCGCAATCGGAACAGGTTTGGCACGGAGCGCTGGGATACGCTTCAGGTACTCCTGATAGTGCTCATATTTCGCGCGAACCTGGACGGCGGGTGCGCGTTCCCATTCGAGCAGCGATAGAGGAGGCTCGATTGGCACCTTCTTTTGCAGCTTGATGTTGGTATGTTGCGTGCCCGATGCGTAGTAATGCTCGCTGACCATATCGATGTTCTCGAGACAGTTGAGGAGCATCTGGCCGGTCCAGTCGGCTGGCGAAAGATAATCGGGAACATACTGGCCGTTAATACGCCTCGCCTGATCGGCTCCTTCCATCACGTCGGGCATGGCTCCTCCCGCAATGAGCTTGATGGATGGGTCCACCTTCTTCATCTCTTTCGCGAAGAGGTTGTGCTTCAACTCAAATTGCGGAAGAGACATCGAGCCCATCTGGTAGTCGCCCCAGGGCTCGTTACCAACTCCCCACCACTGCACATGATAAGGAGCAGGGTGGCCATTTGCGGCTCGCCATTTTCCCATAGGCGTTGTTGCGGCTCCGTTGGTGTACTCGACTAGCTCACGCGCAGACCATGCGTCGCCGAAGCCCGCATTGACAGTGATGTAAGGATCGACGCCAAGAAGACGGCATAGCGTGAGAAACTCGTCCGTGCCGACGTCGTTGGGCTGCACGGCGTGCCAGACGGGATCGAAGATGGGCGGCCGCTTATCGATGTCACCTACGCCGTAGCGCCATTCATATGCGGAGACAAAGTTGCCTCCCGGAAAGCGGAGGACGCCGAAGCGCAGTTGCTTGAGCGCTGCTACGACCTCCGGACGGAAGCCTTCAATATTGTCCGCAGGCATGAGCGAGACCGCGCCGACATGAAAGGAGCCCGAGCCGGTGCCCGTGATCTCAAGAGTGGCTTCGTCAGTGTCGGTTCTGGCGGTATACCGCAACGGGAACTTGCGGTAGGCGATGCCGAGGGAGCCGATGGTGACTGTCTGACGATCGGTGGGCTCCTTACCCCAGATGAGCGTTACTTTAACCGCCGCGCCGGGAGAGCCTGCGAGAACGATCCGCCCTGTGTAAGACATGCCTTTACGAACGGCGATTCCGGATTGGCCCAAACCGTGCGCCTCTTTTGCACCTAGCTTGACCAACGGCGAATGATCGCCAGTGTATGGATCCTTGGTGTCTATGGTGACTGCATCCTCGCCTCCGATGGGAGCCCACCAGCGCGTAGGAACGCGGCGAAAGCGGGGATTGCCCGCAGGATTGCCCATCATGGGCGGTGGCGTCGGCGCGCTCATGGCGACCGGGTAGAAGAACTTGCGATCGACAAGCATCTCAGACCAAATGCCAGTGTTGACGATATCGCCGCCGTGCTCAAGAAACTGGCCGTAGATATTTTTCGAGATAGGCGCGCCAGTCTTCGCGGTATCGATGGTTGCGGTGACAATGCGAGTCTGAGAGGAAGCGCCTGAAGTCAGCGCAAGCACCGCGAGGAAGCACATTGCGGGTCGTTGGGTAAGCGTTTTCGCGACGATCTTCAGGAGCAGATGCATGGTCCGTTTCTCCCAATACTGGATGGAGCAAAATGTGCGTACAACCGGCCCGTCGTTAAATTTCGCATCGAGTGCCAGTAGCGTCCATGGGCTCTCAATCGAGCGCAGTTCGCGATTACGGCTCAATCGAGATGACGGTCACTGATCGAGACGCTACCGTGAGCGAAAGCTTGCCGTTCTGAACCTTCACTGCAGTCGGCTTCGGCACAACTGTACTCGGTGAATCAAAGGTGTTGATACTGTCTACTGCAACTCCCGTTAACGTCTCCGCCTTTGCCGACTTTGCCACGATGCCGGCAACATCTACATCGATCGTTGCGGGGCTTTCCGCATCGAGGTCAGTGATCTCAAGCAACAGCTTCCCGTCCGCCCCCTTTGCCGCAATCGCGTCGACGTGCGGCAGGATTACGCTTCCATGGGCGTAGGTTCCCGCATCGAAGGTTACCGGAATGAACGTGGCATCTTGAAACGGAACGTACATTTTGAAGACGTAATAGGTGGGTGTCAGGACCATTTTCTCTTTGTCGGTGAGGATCATCGCCTGAAGCACGTTGATCATCTGGGCGATGTTGGCCATGCGGACGCGGTCGGCGTGGCGGGCAAAGATGTTCAGGTTAAGCGACGCGAGAATGGCATCGCGAACGCTGTTCTGCTGGACGAGGAAAGCCGGATTGGAGCCGGTCAGCGGCGCATGCCATGCTCCCCACTCATCCACAGACAAGGTCACTTTCTTCTCCGGGTCGTACCTGTCCATCACCGCTTCCTGTTTGCGCAGGAACTCATCCATGAAGAGGGTGGATTTAATTGTTTTGACGTAGTCGTCCAGCCCGAACTTCTCCGAGGGGGTCGACGGTGGCCAGCCATTGGGAACCGTGTACCAGTGCAACGAGACGCCGTTGATATCCCAGGCCCAGGTGTGCTTCTTCCACGCCTGCATCACGGCTTCGGTCCACGTGGCGTCAGGCGTGCCGGGGCCCACGGCGATCTTCAACATCTGGTCCTTGCTGCGTTGCGCGGGATTCATGTTGATCACAAAGCGGCTGTACACCTTCATCAGGCTGACGTAGTAGTCAGGCGTCATCGCGCCGCCGCAGTCCCAACTCTCGTTTCCGAGGCCGAGGAATCCGACTTTGTACGGCTCAGGATGGCCGTTGGCGGCTCGCTCTTTGGCGAGAGCCGTGGGCGCAGCGGCCGTCATGTATTCAAGCCACTCGGCCGCTTCTTGCGTCGTGCCGGAGCCGACATTGACGGACACGTAGGGTGTGCTGCCAATCTGCTGGATGAAATCCATAAACTCATCGGTGCCGAAGGCATTGGTGTCGATAACGTCGCCCCATGCCGAGTTCACTGTTGCCGGGCGCTTATCCCGTGGGCCGATTCCCTTGCGCCAGTGATACTGGTCGGCAAAGCAGCCGCCCGGCCAGCGGACGTTGGGCACCTTCAGTTCCTTCAGAGCGGCCACTACGTCGTTGCGGATTCCGCGAGTGTTCGGAATGGAAGAGTCAGGGCCGACCCAGATGCCTTCGTAAAGACCATGGCCGAGATTCTCAGCGAACTGGCCGAAGATGTTTCGATCGATTTTCGCGCCGGGCTTCGACGCGTCAACGGAGAGATGAATGGTGTCAGCAGCCATCAAGGGTGCGGACGAATAAAGGGCTAGCAAGCAAAAAAACGCAAGGACGCGACGTGCCACACAAGCCTCCGCTCAACCGGAACGCGATGGAGCGCTGGGACCGGCGCGCCGCCTTGGAACGGGCTCGCAATTTTCGGCCATCGTTCTCGCATGCCGTTCCGGAACCCTCGAATATACACAGAGCGAGCCGCCGCGAACAAGTCCATTAAATCGCTTTATTTCTGAGCAGTAATCGTTTACCATGCGCATGGCTCGAGAGAGCTGATCTGTCCGCGCCAAGCCGGCTCTCGCTCTCAAACCTGTCCGCTCGGAGGTGTACTTTGAAAGTGATTGCATTTGCAATGCTACTGGCAGCGAGCGTCTGTTTAGCGCAGGACCAGGGCGATTTCAAGCCCGCATCATCGAACGTTCTGGATGCGCAATATCCGAAGGTCGACGGCAACTCGCGCGTCCAAATTAGGTTTAAAGCGCCTGACGCCACGAAGGTGAAGCTCAATTTCTGGAGCGGTCCCAAGGTAGACATGGAGAAGCAGCCCGACGGCTTCTGGACCTTCACAACCGCGCCGATGGCTCCCGGGCTTCATTACTACACGATCATCGTGGATGGCGCCGAAGTCAGCGATCCCAGCAGCACTGCGTACTTCGGTGGGAGCAAGTGGGCAAGTGCTGTCGAGGTTCCCGAAGCCGGAGTGGATTACTACCAGCCCAACAATGTTCCGCATGGGCAGGTCCGGCAAGTTTGGTATCACTCCAGTGTGACCGGGACGTGGCGGGATGCCTTCGTATATTTACCTCCGGATTATGACACGCAGACGATTCACTACCCAGTGCTTTATCTGCAGCACGGCGGGGGTGAGGACGAGACCGGATGGACCCGTCAAGGCAAGGCCAATTTCATTCTCGACAACCTGATTGCGAGCGGAAACACAAAGCCGATGATCATCGTTATGGCCAACGGATACGCAAGCCGTGCCGGCTACGTCGTTCCCGACCTTACAGGAAAGCCGTTCGGCTCGCCTGAGTTCCTGAAAGTAATGCAAGAGCGGATGAGCGCATTCGAAGACGATATGACGCAGGTGCTGATTCCCTTCATCGACAAGACATTCCGTACACTCCCAGATCGCGATCACCGCGCCATGGCCGGACTTTCAATGGGAGGCATGCAGACGTTCCAGGTGACATTCGATCATCTCGACCTGTTCTCATACATCGGCGGATTCAGCGGCGCAGCCAACGTGTTTCTGACCGGGAACGGGAAAATGGATACGAAGACTGCATTCAACGGAGCCATGGCCGATCCGGCAGCGTTTGCCAGGCGAGTGCATCTATTGTGGATCGGCGTGGGAACCAACGAGCCTGAGCGTATGAAGACCGGACTGGAGAATCTAAACGCGTCCCTCGACGAAGGAAAGATTCAGCACGTCTTTTACGAGTCGCCCGGCACTGATCACGAATGGCAGACCTGGCGCCGGGATTTAAAAAACTTTGCACCTCGCCTGTTCCAGACGCGGAGCCCATCAGCAACTTCCGCGCGATAGGGCGGGCAGCAAAGTGCGGGCCAGACGATAACGCGGATTATTCATTGAGGATCACATGAGCAGATTCAGAACACAAACGATCGCGAGGTTTGTTCTCGGAGTTGGAACGCTCTGTTTGGCCTTGCTCGCACCGACTGCAGGCGCACAAGGTGGCGGAACTCCTCCATATCTGGACACCAATTTAACGCCAGAACAGAGGGCTGCCGACCTGGTCCACCGCATGACTCTCGCGGAGAAGGCCACGCAAATGCAGAACAACTCCGCGGCGGTTCCACGGCTCAACGTTCCCGCCTACCAATGGTGGAGTGAAGCCCTTCACGGAGTGATCAATGAAGGTGTAACTGAGTATCCCGAGCCCATCGGTCTTGCTGCCACATTCGATGCGCCTGCCATTCACGCTATGGCGGCACAGATCGGCATTGAGGGACGCATCAAGCACGTGCAAAATGCGCGCGAGGGACACACCGGCATCATGGGAGGCCTCGATTTCTGGTCCCCCAATCTGAACATCTTTCGTGACCCGCGCTGGGGCCGCGGTCAGGAAACCTACGGCGAAGACCCTTTCCTCACGGGCCGCATGGGCGTTGCCTACGTGACCGGTTTGCAGGGCAACGATCCAAAGTATTACCTGGCGATTGCAACGCCGAAACACTACGCCGTACACAGCGGGCCTGAGCCGACGCGCCACTTTGCCGATGTGGACGTGAGCAAGCACGACCAGATTGATACGTACGAGCCTGCGTTTCGCGCTGCCATCGTGGAAGGCAAGGCTGGCTCCGTCATGTGCGCTTACAACGCGATCAATGGTGAGCCAGCATGCGCCAACCAGTTCCTGCTCCAGGACCAGTTGCGCGGCAAATGGGGATTCCAGGGATACGTGGTCTCCGACTGCGACGCGGTTCGCGACGTAGCAGCCAACCACCGTTATCGCCCGACACAGGCACAGGGCGCGGCCATCTCCGTCATCCGGGGCATGGACAACGAGTGCGTCACGTTCACGTCGAGGTTTGGCGAACCCGTAGAGAAAGCCTACATTGATGCGGTGCAGGAAGGGTACCTGCCAGAGAGCACGCTCGACACCGCTCTCATCCGCTTGTTTACTGCGCGCATCAAGCTCGGTATGTTCGACCCGCCTGACATGGTTCCCTACACCAAGATCGATGAAAAGGAACTCGACAGCGCCGAACATCGCGCACACGCTCGCAAACTCGCGAACGAGTCCATCGTCCTTCTCAAGAACGACGGTCTGCTTCCCCTCAAGCCGGGAATTAAAAAGATCGCCGTCATCGGTCCGCTCGCCGACCAGACCAGGCCGCTGATCGGAAACTATGCCGGTCAGCCCACACATATCGTTTCCATTCTGGATGGCATTCGCGCAGAGTTCCCCAAGGCCGTCATCACGTTTGTCGCCGGAACTCAGTTCCTCCGCACCGATGGAACTCCCGTGCCGGATAGCCTTCTTACCACCTCCGATGGCAAGCCCGGCCTCAAGGCCGACTACAACGAGGGCATGAGGCGCGGACAAGCGACTGAGGCGAATACAAAACCGCTCGTCACCCGTACAGAGACCAATGTCAATCTCACCGAAAATAACTTGCCGGCAGAAATTGCCGAAAGGAAGACTTTCGGCGTCCAATGGTCCGGATTCCTCACACCAACGGAATCAGGTGAATTTCTCTTGGGCATACGTTGCGAAGGATTCGGCAGGGTTACGGTTGATGGTAAGCAGGTTGCAACAGCGTTTGGCGGTGGCTCGCGAGGACTCTCATCCGGCGTGGGCCGCGTGCGCCTCGAAAAGGGGCGGAAGATCGCGCTCGAAATCTCCTATGGAACCAGAAACAGCGGAACCAGGAGCACCAAGCCGCATGCGGAGCTGATCTGGGCGAAGTACAACGGCGCTCCCTCGCAGGAGGCCATTACCGCTGCAAGGAATGCCGATGCCGTGATTGCCGTCGTGGGAATCACCAGCCAGCTCGAAGGCGAGGAGATGCCGGTAAGTGAACCTGGATTTCTCGGCGGAGATCGCACCAGCATCGATCTTCCCCAGCCCGAAGAAGAACTGGTCGAAGCCGTAGCAGCCACCGGCAGACCGCTCGCTGTGGTTCTCATCAATGGCAGTGCCTTGGCTGTCAACTGGATCAACGAGCACGCCAACGCCGTCTTCGACGCATGGTATCCGGGAGAAGAGGGCGGAGCGGCGGTGGCTGAAACGCTTAGCGGAAAGAACAATCCCGCGGGACGGCTACCAGTTACGTTCTACACCAGCGTCAGCCAGTTGCCAAACTTCGAAGACTACGGAATGGCGAACCGAACTTATCGCTATTTCAATGAAAAGCCCCTCTATCCGTTTGGCTACGGACTCAGCTACACAACCTTCAAGTACACCAACCTCAGCGTTCCCGCGCAAGATGTGCAGGCCGGGCAGTCGGTGAGTGCCGACGTGACGGTAACCAACATCGGCAAGGTCGAAGGAGATGAGGTCGTTCAACTCTATCTCAAGTTTCCGGACGTGAAAGGTGCACCCCTCATCGCTCTTCGCGGATTCCAGCGCATTCACCTCGCCCCCGGGGCGAGCCAGAAGGTTCACTTCGACTTGAAAGATCGCGACCTGGTCATGGTGACCGAGGATGGAAATCCAATTGTCGCGCAAGGTGATTACACGATCAGCATCGGAGGAGGCCAGCCCAATACAGGAACGCCAACAGCCACCGGGAAATTCCGTATTCAGGGCCAGATCGCGTTGCCGGAATGAACGATGGCCTCTGATCACCGCAAGAACGAAGGGGGATTCATGCACAGACGGGATTTCTGCAAACTACTTGCAATCGCTGCAGCATCGAAAGCCGTGCCAGCCTCGGCGCAGCCCTCGCAGGAGAACGGGCCTGACCTGCCGAAAGGCTTCAACCAATACACGCAGGACTACGCTCAGTTTTGCGCGCTGCCGCCGGAGAGGAGAGTTTTCTATAAGGTAAGCGACGGCAAGATCGTCGAAGAACAGCTCGATGAGGCCGCATGGGAACCTTCAGCGTGGAACTACAACCCCACAGCACAGTCGATTGCGGGCGGACTTTGGGATGATGTGCCCCTGCATTCGCCAATCCCCAATCTTGCCGGCGATGGTCCGTTCAAACCCACCTGGGATTCGTTGCTTGAGTACGAAGCCCCGGATTGGTACCAGGATGCCAAGTTCGGCATCTGGGCTCACTGGAGTCCACAGTGCGTTGCCGAAGCGGGAGACTGGTACGCACGCAATATGTATGTCGAGGACCAGAGGCAATACAAATATCAACTCGAACACTACGGTCCACCTTCGCAGTTCGGGTACAAGGAACTGTGCGCACAGTGGACGCTGTTGAATTGGGAACCGGACGAGTTGATAACGCGCTATAGAAATGCGGGCGCGAAGATATTCGTCGCTTTGGCCAATCACCACGATAGCTTTGACGCGTGGAACTCGAAGCATCAGCCCTGGAATGCAGCTGCTGTTGGTCCGCATCGTGATGTGATCGGCACATGGGCTGCGGCGGCACGAAAGCAGGGGTTGCGGTTCGGCGTAACAGTGCATCAGGCGCGCAACTGGTGGTGGTTCCAGCCTTCGCACAGTGCCGACAAATCCGGCCCAAACGCTGGTATTCCCTATGATGGCCGTCTGACGCAGACAGAAGGCAAAGATCAGTGGTGGCAGGGGCTCGATCCTCAGCGACTCTATGGCGTAAAACACCCGGCCAGTGCATTGCCCGACACATCGTATGTGAAGAATTTCTACGATCGGACGCGCGATCTCAT
>NZ_JBARMD010000390.1:0-3940 GCF_049802275.1 Occallatibacter sp.
GTGCAGGGCGAAGCGACAAGGCTAAGTGGCTTTTTCTTTAAAGAAAGGTCACCTTGCACGCCGCTCAAGATGCTGCACATAGCTGGAAAACCGCTCTGGATTCCCCAAGGGCATTAGTCCTGAGTGCGAGAATCAGAGATGGAGCTCTGATGGCAACGTTTGGAAGTCTCTCTCTTCTCATCGCTTTAGCGCTGGCTGCGTATAATCTGTTCGCCGGCGCCGTGGCCCTGAGGCTGCTGGCGACAGGCCAGCCCGCGCCAATTGCGCCGGAAAGGCTGGCCGATACGGCACGCCGAGCTGGAATTGCCGCGTTCTTTGCTGTGACGGCCGCGGCTTTTGCCCTGGTGTGGTCTGTCTTCACCAATGATTTTTCGATCACCTACATCATGGAGCACTCGAACCGTGCGCTCCCGGCGGCTTACAAGTTCGCGGCGCTGTGGAGCGGGCAAGAGGGTTCGCTGCTGCTGTGGTGCTGGCTTTTGGCCACCTATGGATTCGTGCTGCGGCTTCGCCATAAGACCGACGTCAAGCTCTACGCCTATGCCGGTACGATCATGGCCGGAATCCAGGTATTTTTCCTGGCGGTGGTGAACTTCGCGGCTCCGCCGTTCGCGCTTCTGAGGGGTTCGATCCCGGCAGACGGCAACGGTCTGAATCCCCTTCTGCAATATCCCGAGATGGTGATTCATCCGCCGATGCTGTATCTCGGCTACGTGGGATTCTCAGTGCCGTTTGCCTTCGCTCTCGGCGCCCTGATGATGCGCTATCCCGGCGAGAAGTGGATCAAGATCACGCGCGTCTGGACGCTCGTGACCTGGCTGTTTCTGACCGGCGGCATCTTCCTCGGCATGCACTGGGCTTATGCGGTGCTTGGCTGGGGCGGTTACTGGGGCTGGGACCCGGTGGAGAACGCAAGCTTTATGCCATGGCTCACCGGCACGGCATTCTTGCACTCGGTGATGATGCAGGAGAAGAAAGGAATGATGAAGAGCTGGAACGTCTGGCTCATCTTCTCGACTTTTCTGCTCACGCTGCTCGGCACGCTGCTGACGCGCGCGGGGCTGGTCAGTTCGGTGCATGCATTCGCACAGTCTTCCATCGGAACCTGGTTCATGGTCTTCATGGGCATCGTGCTCGCGGTGTGCATCTTTACCTACATCCTGCAGCGCAATCATCTGCAGGCGGAGCATCGGCTTGAGTCGCTGGTTAGCCGCGAATCGAGCTTCCTCTTCAATAACCTTGTCCTGCTGACGGCATGCTTCGTGATCCTCTGGGGCACGCTGTTCCCCATCCTCAGCGAGTATGTGGAAGGCAGCAAGGTAACGGTGGGCGCTCCGTTTTATAACCGCGTGGCAATTCCCATCGGACTGTTCCTCCTGTTTCTGACGGGAGTTGGACCGCTGCTGCCGTGGCGCGCTACTTCCCTACGCGCCGTTCGTCGCAACTTCATATTGCCGACGATTGCCTTGTGGGCGATGGTGATCGTCTGCCTCGCTGCCGGCGTACGGCCGTGGAAGGATGGCGCCTTCGATCCCGGCAATTTCTACGCGTTGGTTGCGTTCGCGCTGTCAGCCAGCGTAACGGCGGCGATCTTGTCGGAGTTCTTCCGCGGCGCGGGCGTGATTGCCCGGCAGTCCGGCAAGAACCTGGCCACTTCAATGTATCTCCTCGTCCGGCGCAATACGCGCCGCTACGGTGGATACATCGTCCACATCGCGGTAGTAATCGTGGTGATTGGACTGGCCGGTGCGGCGTTCAACCGCAACACCGAACAGGAACTCGCCTTGCACGACAAGATGAGCGTCGGTCCTTATACGCTGGAGTGCGTCGGATTCACGCAGGACTCGAACGCGAATTACAACTCAGACTACGCGCTGCTTGATGTCTATAGAAATGGCAAGAAGCAGTTCCAGATGGCGCCGGAGAAGCGCGTCTACCTGGCCAGCCAGCAGCCGCAGACCATGGTCGCGATTCACTCCGTTCCCAGCTGGGATCTCTACGTGGTCTTCGAAGGCACCAATCCCGATACAGGGCAGCCCATCATCAAGGCCTTTCTCAATCCTCTTGTGAGCTGGATCTGGGCAGGTGTGGCGCTGATGGTGCTGGGCACGTTTATTGCGCTGGTTCCGAGCCTGACTCCGGCAACAGCTTCGCTGCGGGTGCCCGCTGCGCAGCCGGCGCATGCTGAACCAGTGCTGAAGGGTGGCGACTGAGATGCCGACTCCGTTGGGTTTCACTTTCTGGAAGAGAACATTGCAGGCGGGAACGCTTGCACTCGTAATTTGTTTTTCGCTGGGCGCGAGCGATGCCGGTGCGCGCTATGACAAGTTGAATCACCAGATGATGTGCAGTTGTGGATGCGGTCAGGTTCTGGGCGAGTGCAACCACGTGGGCTGCCCCGATTCACCGGTCCAATTGGCGGAGTTGCGTACGGCCATTAACGCCGGCATGACCGACCAGCAGATATTAGACAGCTTCGCTGCCAAGTACGGCGCCACGGTGCTGGCGGCGCCAAGGACTCACGGATTTGACCTGGTGGCCTGGATCGCACCCTTCGCCGTTTTTCTTGCTGCCATGCTGGGCACAATCCTGCTGGTACGCCACTGGTCCGTGGGCAAGAAGGAAGCTGCGCAAACGCCCAGCACGCCGCAAATGGATGCAATTCACGAACGAATTCGTCGCGAGACCGGCAGTGAAGGAGGGTATTGAGCAATGAGCGAGACTCTTGGATTGGCGCTTGGCTGCCTGATGGCGATGGTGCTGTTTCTCTACACCTTCTGGCCTGAGAACGCGTTTGCGAGCCAGCGGCAGAAGACACGGCTCGATTATCTCGAAGAGCGCAAGGAACAGCTCTACGAGAACCTGCGCGATCTGAATTTTGAATATCGCGCCGGGAAATATCCTGAAGAAGATTTTCTGGCGCAGCGCGCGCAACTTGAAAATGAAACGGCGCAGTTGCTGGTCGAGATGGAATACCTTCAGCAGCAAGCATAGGAATTAGAGAATAAGGACTCCCACAAAGACCATGAAATCGATGAAGACTTTTTGGCATGCAGCAGTTGTGAGCTTTCTTTTTGCCGGCACATTAGCACAGGCAGTGCAGTTGACAGGCACCGTCACAAACAAGACCACGGGGAAGCCGGCGGCCGGGGATGCCGTTGTGCTGGTCGAGCCCATGACAGGCATGACTGAGGTGGCGCATACCACGGTGGACGGGAGCGGGCACTACACCCTCAACCGGCCAACCAACGCGCCCGCGCTGGTAAAGGTTACGCACCAGGGCGCGGAGTTCTTTGCCGATGCGCCGCAAAGCGGTGCGGTGCCCGATATCTCGGTGTACGACGTGGCGCCCAAGGTGGACGGCGTCTTCATTGAAGCGGACGTACTGGAACTCGAGGTTGCAAACGGCCAGTTGCACGTAATCGAGCGCTACTTCGTGCACAACACCAGCATGCCGCCGCGCACGCAGTGGAGCCCGAAGAGTTTTGAAATCGTATTGCCTGAGGAGGCAGTCGTGGAATCGGCGCAGGGACAGCGTCCGAGCACCGGCAGCCTGCCAACGACACTGAAGCTGCAGCCGAACGGCGCAAAGGGCCACTACGCATTCAACTTTCCTATCCAGCCCGACGAAGGCGACAAGGACACCCAGTTCAACATCAGCTACACGATTCCTTACAGCGGGTCATTCACGTTCCGTCCCCAGGTGTCGCTGAGCACCCAAAGCGTCGGCGTGCTGCTGCCGAAGAGCATGACGTTCACTCCGGGATCCAGCTCCGTATTCACGCCGATCAATCAGGACCCGAACATCCAGACCTTCGTGGCCAAGAATGCGGCGCCTGGCAAGCCGCTGGAATTTACAGTGTCCGGCACGGGATCAATGCCGCGTGAGGACCAGGGCGCTGCTGGCCCCGGTGGCCCGCAGGCAGCTGCTCCTGGAGGC
>NZ_JBARMD010000391.1:0-5402 GCF_049802275.1 Occallatibacter sp.
CGATGCCGTTCATGCGCGCGTACTCTACCAATTGCCCATGTGCTCGTTGGCGTGAACGATGATGCGGAGGGATTCTGTCCTATTCACCGGCTGCGGGACGGTACACTGCTGACCTGTGACCTTTGAGGGGAAGAACGGGAACTCCAGCGACAGCACAGCGCTGCGCGCCTTCGCGCCCACACTTGTCCTGCTCGTCATTTCCGTGCTTATCAACTATGTGGATCGCGGGAACCTCGCGCTGGCTGCACCGCTGCTGAAGATTGAATGGAGGATGACCGCATCGCAGCTCGGCATTTTGCTGTCGGCGTTCTTCTGGACGTATACCGCGCTGCAGTTTGTCATGGGGCTTTTTGTCGATCGCTGGGGCGCGAACCGGCTGATGGCTTTTGGCTTTCTTGCGTGGTCGCTGGCGACTGTGCTGACCGGGGCGGCGATGGGGTTTGCGACGCTGCTTGCCTTGCGGCTGCTGCTGGGCGTCGGTGAGTCGGTGATGTTCCCGGCGAGTTCGAAGATCATGGCGCAGCATCTGCCGGAGCACGCCCGTGGGTTCGCCAATGGACTGATGAATGCTTCGATGCGCTGGGGCTCGGCGATCGGCACACTTGGCGGAGGCCTGCTGATGGCGCGTTACGGCTGGCGTTCGACATTTGTTGCCATCGGCGTTGCCAGTCTGCTGTGGCTGCCGGCGTGGTCCCGCTGGAAAGTACCGGAGGCGCACGGTGGCGCCCATGTTGATGTGCGCAGGCCGAGTTTCGCCGCGATTTTGCGGAAGCGCACGTTCTGGGGCGCAGCTTCGGGCCACTTCTGCGCAAACTACCTCGTCTACTTCCTGATGAGCTGGTTGCCGTACTACCTGGTGCACGAGCGGAATCTTTCAATGGCAGCGATGTCGGTTGCGGCGGGCGCACTGTGGGTGGTTGATTCACTGTCTTCTGTTGCAACCGGCACCATCACGGATTTATTCATCCGACGCGGCGCCAGTCCGACCACGGCCCGCAAGTGGGCTATGGCAGTCGGATTCACGCTCGCCGCGGTTTCGCTTGTGGGCTGCGCATTCGCCGGAGAGCACACTTATCTCGCTTGCCTTATCGCTTGCGCAGTTGGGAGCGGCACTGCCAACGCCGGAACATTTGCCTTTGCGCAGACACTCGCTGGCCCCCACGCAGCAGGGAAGTGGGTTGGCCTGCAAAACGGAATCGCCAACATGGCTGGAGTTATCGGTCCTGCGCTCACCGGCTTCCTTGTTGACTGGACCGGCCACTTTGCACCGGCCTTTGCGGTGGCGGCCGTCATCACGCTGGGTGGGGCCTTTGCGTGGTGCATGGGCGTACGAAGATTGGAGCCGGTCGAGTTCGGAATTCCCGAAACACCTTCAAGATGAAAGCAAAAGCCCTGCGGATGCTTCCCTTCCGGGTCGCATATCCGCAGGGCCAAAGCGAAAGGCTACTGGCTGCCAGCTACAAGCTGCTTCATCGCGTCTTCGACACTTCCTCTACCGTCACTGGATCGAGGAAGGGCATGCTGGCGCGGAGTTGCTTGCCGACGATCTCGATGGGGTGCTTGGCCTCAGCATCGCGGAAGGCCTGAAATTCTTTTCGGCCGGAGTTCTGATCGGCGAGGAAGCGCTTGGCAAATTCGCCGTTCTGAATTTCGGTGAGGATGGCCTTCATCGCTTTGCGGCTTTCGGCATTGATGACGCGCGGGCCGCTGACGTAATCGCCCCACTCGGCCGTGTCGGAGATGGAGTAGCGCATGTAGGCGAGACCGCCGCGATAGATCAGATCCACGATCAGTTTGAGTTCGTGCAGCACTTCGAAGTACGCGCTCTCGGGCTGATAGCCGGCTTCAACCAGCGTTTCGTAGCCCGCCTTGATGAGTGCACTGACGCCGCCGCACAGCACGGCCTGCTCGCCAAAGAGATCGGTTTCGGTCTCTTCCTTGAAAGTGGTTTCGAGCACTCCGGCGCGGGTGCAGCCGATGCCCTTGAGATAGCTGAGATTCAGCGCATGGGCATTGCCTGTGGCATCCTGGTGAATCGCGATAAGTCCGGGTACGCCGCCGCCTTCGGTGAAGACTTCGCGAACGCGATGTCCTGGAGCCTTGGGCGCGGCCATGCCCACGTCGATGCCCGCTGCGGGCACGATGGTCTTGAAATGAATGTTGAATCCGTGCGCGAAGAGCAGCATTTTGCCCGCGCTGAGATTGGGCGCGATCTCTTCGGCGTACAACTTGGCCGCGGTCTGATCGGGAACCAGAACCATGACCACATCAGCCCACTTAGTGACGTTGGCGACAGTGTCGACCTCAAGGCCGGCCTTCTGAGCCTTGGCAATGGATTTGGAGTTGGCGGCAAGGCCTACTTTTACATGAACTCCTGAGTCCTTGAGGCTGAGGGCGTGGGCGTGGCCCTGGGAGCCGTAGCCGATGATAGCCACTTTCTTGGCTTGAATGAGGGAAAGGTCGGCGTCGTGATCGTAGTAAGTCTTAGCCATGATGATCTTGATTTTCCTTTGCGTACGGGTTGTGAGATTTTGTTGCGGGGCTATTGTTACGCCCTCAAGAATGTAGTCGTGCTGCGGCGCGTCCGCTCACGAAGCTGGCACTCGCGCAGCTCATCGGCGAGCTCCTCCAGGCGAGGCACGCCATAAATTGAGAAATTCTCAAGCTCGGCGTCGGTAGAGAAGATATGCAGCGACGCCTGTCCCAGAAGACGGCTGCCGAGAGGCTTACGCAGTTCAAAGTGATCGATGCGAAACAGTTCCAGCGACTCCTGTACCTTGGACAGAATGCCGTGCTCAATCTTGATACGCTGCGTGGTGATCTCGTAAAAAATGCGTCGGCTCTTGCTGTAGTACACAAGACCAATGACAACGCAGGAGACCAGAAAAAACAGGCAAAGATAAAGAATGTACTGGTTGTTCTGGTCGATGTACCCCTTTGCCATTGCGTAGCCGATCGCTGCCGTTATCGCGGCTACGATGAGGAAGGGCGTCAGTTGCCCCACTGTATAAATCAATGCCGGGTGACCCACGAAGAGGTCGCGTTCGGCTTCGACTTCTTTTGCGGCTGCGTAGTTGGCAAGGTCGGTATTGCAGAAGCGGCATTTAATCGCCGCGGCCTTGATGGTTTCTCCGCAAACCGGGCAGGCTTTGCTATCCGGGTCCATAACAATTTCCTTTCGGGGCGCGAATACGATGCAAACCGGGATCCGGCAGTCTATCGCCGTTTATGCCGGTTCTATGTCCGCGCTCTCTTCCGCCGCATCTTCGCTTGCGTCTTCAGGGAGTGAATCCTCATCAGACGCCTTGCCCATCGCTTTCAGCACGCTTGAGGTGTGATGTCCGCGGCGCATCGTCATCTTACCGCTGCGGCAGATCTCAAGGATACGACCGTCGTCTTCGCGAAGCACTTCGATCAGGCCTTCAATTTTGCTTTCGACGCCGGTCATCTCAATCATCAACGATTCTGAAGTGAGGTCGACGATGCGGGCGCGGAAGACCTCGACAAGGTCGAAGATCTGGGC
Organism: Occallatibacter sp.; assembly: GCF_049802275.1. Taxonomy (NCBI): domain Bacteria; kingdom Pseudomonadati; phylum Acidobacteriota; class Terriglobia; order Terriglobales; family Acidobacteriaceae; genus Occallatibacter; species Occallatibacter sp. The sequence goes on from NZ_JBARMD010000391.1 coordinate 3,524, forward strand.
GCGATTGCGCGGAGAAGCAGCCACCTTGATCAGCGCCAACTCGCGCGTCACGTTGGGGGCCTTGGCAATGTCATCCACATCGACAACATTTTCAAGCTTGAACAGGCTGGCGCGAATGCGATGCCCCGCTTCTTCAGATGCCTCGCAAACCAGCGTCAGACGCGACAGTCCAACGCGTTCGCTGCGTCCCACGGTGAGCGAACTGATGTTGATATTCAACCGCCGAAACAACGAAGCCACGCGCGTCAACACGCCCGGCAGATCTTCAACGTACGCTACGAATGTGTGCAACATAAAAGCCTCTAGCTTCTAGCCGCTAGCTTCTAGCTATTCTCTGGTCTGTCTTGCTCCGTCGTTTCCATGCGAGACAATTCGCCTTGGTACGAAGAAGCTAGTAGCTAGAAGCTAGGAGCTGGCAGCTGTCTTATTGGTCGTCTGCCGACTCGACGAGCGGGTTCTTTCCGGGGCGGCGAATCATCTCGTGCAATGCGCTGCCGGCTGGAATCATCGGGTATACCGAATCTTCCTTCTCCACCATGAAATTCAGCAGGAAGGGCCCATCGGTCTTGCGCGCCTCGTTCACAGCATCGGCAACTTCAGCCCTCGTCGTCACGGCGCGGCCCGCGATGCCGTGTGCGTCGGCGAGCTTCACAAAATCTGGACTTACCAACGGCGTGGCTTCGTAGTTGCTCTCGTAGAAGAACTCCTGCCACTGGCGCACCATACCGAGATAGCCATTGTTGATGACGGCTATGTTGATGTTTAGTTTCTCCTGCACGATGGTCGAGAGTTCCGAAGCGGTCATCTGGAATCCGCCATCGCCGGCGATCACCCAGACTTCCTTGTCCGGGCAAGCCATCTTCGCGCCGATCGCCGCCGGCAACGCAAACCCCATCGTGCCGAGTCCGCCGGAAGTGACGAGCGAGCGGGGTGTTTCGTGATGAAAGTATTGCGCCTCCCACATCTGGTGCTGACCCACATCGGTTGCGACAATTGCATTGCCGCCGGTGATGCGCCACAGATCGTGCATCACGTGCGCGGCGTACAGGTGGCCGGAGTCGGGAAGGTTTTTGATATCGCGGACAGACACCGCGCCCTTGCTGGATTCGATGGTCTTGAGCCATGCCGAGCCATCGCGGCCGGCTATACGCGGCAACAGTTCCTCGAGCACCGCGCGCAGATCGCCCACGAGGGCAACGTCAACCTTGACGTTCTTGTTCACCTCGGCAGGATCGACTTCGATGTGAATCTTTTTGGCCTTCAGCGCGTAGGTACTGGGCGTGCCGGTAACGCGATCGTCAAAGCGCATGCCGCAGGCAATCAGCAGATCTGCTTCCTGAATTGCTGTGTTCACCCACGACTCGCCGTGCATGCCCATCATGCCCAGGTTCAGAGGGTGCGAGGCAGGGAAGTTGCCGAGTCCCAGCAGCGTGAGCGCCACCGGAATCTGCGCGCGCTCTGCCAGCGTCTGCACCTGCTCCATCGCGCCTGACTCGGAAATGCCATGCCCGGCAAGAATCACCGGTCGCTTTGCATTCTTGATCAGCTCCGCCGCGTGCTTCAGACCGCTTTCTTCCACGTGCAGCATGGGGTGCGGACGATATGCCCGCGGCTTGGCAGCTTCGAAGTCGAAGATCGCCGTGCCCTGCTGCGCATCCTTGGTGATGTCGACCAGCACAGGCCCGGGGCGCCCGCTCACCGCGATTTGAAATGCATAACGGATCGCGTGCGCAATGTCCTCTGTCTTGTTCACAAGGAAGTTGTGCTTCGTCACGGGAAGCGTGATGCCGGTGATGTCCACTTCCTGAAACGCGTCAGTGCCAAGCACCTTGCTGGACACGTTGCCGGTGATGCAGACCATCGGAATGGAATCGAGCAT
>NZ_JBARMD010000392.1:0-9230 GCF_049802275.1 Occallatibacter sp.
GTGCCACACCCTTTACACCACTACCCTCGACGCCTCAGGAAAGCCCGCCGGCCTCTTCCCCGAGCAGATGCCGTACCTCGAGTGGCTGCACAGCGACTACCACGACAAGCAAACCTGCCAGTCTTGCCACATGCCCGCCATCTCTGAGCCTGCGCCCGACGCAACCCTCGGCAGCCTGCCCCGTGATGGAGTTCGCCGTCATTCCTTCCCCGGCGCCAACTTCTTCATGCAGGATCTGCTGGTTGCGCATCACGACGAACTCGCTGTGGCCGCGTCTCCGGCCGAGCTTACCGCAGCATCGACGGCGACGCGCGCTTATCTGCAATCGCAGGCCGCGCATCTCTCCCTCAGCGCAGTCGCCGTCGCCAAAGGCCATCTCATCTTCGCCGTTACGGTGCAGAACCTCACGGGCCACAAGCTCCCCACAGCTTTTCCATCGCGCCGCGCGTGGCTTCACGTCACCGTTACCGACGCCTCCTCCGGCCACGCAGTCTTCGAGTCCGGACATCTCAACGCAGACGGCTCCATTGCAGGCAACCTCAATGACGCCGATACCGCCCGCTATTCGCCCCACTACGCCACCATCACCGGGGCCGATGAGGTGCAAATCTTCGAGCCTATTCTGGGTGACGCGCAGAACCATGTAACCACCGCACTCCTCACAACAACTCACTACCTCAAGGACAACCGCATTCTCCCCGCCGGATTCGACAAACGCACGGCCTCCCCCGACATCGCCGTCCGAGGGAAGGCGCTCGACGATCCTGCTTTCACCGGTGGCAGCGCCACGACACGCTACGAAATTCCCGCCACCGCCGCCGGTCCTTTTCACGTCAACGCGGAGCTTGAGTACCAGCCGATCGGCTTCCGCTGGGCACGCAATCTCGCTCCGTACAAAGCCGATGAGCCGCAGCGGTTCACACACTACTTCGACCAGGCCGCGGCACAGTCGACTCTCGTCCTCGCTCACGCAGAAGCCACCGCCAACGTCGCGCCTTGAACCCGGCATTGATTCCGCGTTTTGCGTGGCGGTCGTATGTTGGCATCTGGCCCAACGATCGTGCGGCTCATTTCTTGAAAATCCGATCATCTGCACCGTTCTTTGTGCACCCGATTCATCGATCCTGAGGCGCAGGAGCATCGAGCTTCGATGACAATTTCGTCATCTGCGTCAGCAATAACATCGGACTTTGTTCTAATCGCATCACAGATTTTAAAAAGCCTGTGTGGCTTCGGCTTCTGCTCCCCAGGTCTGGTTCGGAGGAATGCGTTTCGTGCGTCGACGCCTGTTGGTGAGCTTGTCTGCGATGGTTCCTTTTCTGGCATGCTCCGTTCTGCTTGCGCAGACTTTGACGTATAGCCGCAAGCCCGACGCAAAGAACGGCAAAACTATCTACGAGGGTGGTTGCATCGCCTGCCATGGCGCAAACGGCAAGGGAGCACCCCAGGCGAGCACCGCGTTCAAGCGGCCCGACACTTTCCCCGATTTCAGCCGTTGCGATCAGACCACGCCCGAGCCCAACTCCGCATGGAAGGCCGTCATTGTGTACGGCGGACCGTATTACGGCTTCTCTACGATCATGCCATCGTTCAAAGACCTGCTCTCGAACGACCAGATCGACGACGTCGTAGCCTATCTGCGCACGTTTTGCCCCAATCCTCACTGGCCGCGCGGAGAATTGAACCTGCCCCGCGCACTTGTCACGGAAAAGGCATTTCCCGAAGACGAGTTCGTGATATCGACAGCCGTAAACGCGTCTGGCGCGCCCGGCCTTGAGACACACTTTATCCACGAACAGGCCTTCGGCAGCAAGGGGCAGTTGGAAGTCGATGTTCCCTGGGACTACCAGGACCAGAATCACAACTGGAACAGCCACGTCGGCGACATCACCTTCGCCTGGAAACAGGTGATGTATTCGAATCTGCACACCGGTTCCATCTTCGCTTTGCAGGGAGGCATTCTTCCGCCAACGGGCAGTCAGAAACTCGGCGGGAACGGCACCACCGTATTCGAACCCTTTGCCTCCTTCGACCAGCTCTTCCGATCGAACACCTGGGTGCAGTTCCAGATGGGCGCCGACCTCCCGCGCCACCCGGATATCACGCCGCAGAGTCTTTTCTGGTACACCACACTCGGCCAGACCCTCGCGCCTGATCATCGCCTTGGTCGCCAGTGGTCGCCAATGGTGGAATTCCTCGCCACTCGCGACCTGCAGGACGGCGCAAAAACGAACTGGGATGTCATGCCCGAGATGCAGGTGACGGTCAGCCCGCGACAGCACATTCGAGCGGACATCGGCGTGCGCACACCCTTCACCAATACGGCCGGCCGCACCCCGCAGGTCTATTTCTATATCTTATGGGACTGGGCCGAAGGCCACTTCTGGAATGGATGGTGATGAACATGCGCTACGCTTGCCTTGCTCTCGTCACCTCTTGCGCGCTGCTCGCAGCCATCGCTCTCTCGCATGAGAAGCCGGTGCAAGCCGCATCGCGTCGCGACGCCAAAGACGAGTTCCACGACTCTACCCGCTGCGTGGCGTGCCATAACGGCCTCAAAACGCCCAGCGGCGAAGACATCTCCATCGGTTTCCAATGGAGCGCGAGCATCATGGCCAATTCCGCCCGCGATCCCTACTGGCAGGGCAGCGTGCGGCGCGAGTCGATCGACCACCCCGATGTCACTACGGCGATCCAGGACGAATGCTCCACCTGCCACATGCCCGCGCAGCACCTGATCGACAAGGCTGAAGGCCGAGAGACCGAGGTATTCGCACGCCTTCCGCTGACCAAGGATCACGACAAGAACAAATTTGCCGAAGACGGTGTCACTTGCTCCGTGTGTCACCAGGTTGAGAAGACGGGCCTCGGTACCAAGCAGACTTTCAATGGCAACGTCGATGTCGCAAGCGCAGCGAATCGCCATGATCGACCGGAGTACGGACCGTTTCTGGTCGACGCTGGCCACCAGACCGTGATGCGATCTTCAACTAACGGCTTTGTTCCGCAGCAGGCGGCACACATCCGCGACGCAGGCTTGTGCGGCAGTTGCCACACACTCTACACCGTCGCGCGAGGCCCTGGCGGCAAGCCCATCGGCCAGTTGCCTGAACAGATGCCCTTCCAGGAGTGGGAGCACAGCGACTACCGCACCAGGCAAACCTGCCAGGAATGCCACATGCCGGCGGTCGCCGAAGCAGTGCCCGTCACCGCGCTCTACGGACCGAAGCGCGACGGCATGCACCGCCACGTATTCGTCGGCGGCAACTTTCTGATGGAACAGATGCTCAACGATCATCGCAAAGATCTCGACGTCTCCGCGCAGGCTCAAGAACTTGAGACGGCCACAAACCGGACGCAGGAATTTCTCCGCACACAATCCGCCCGTTTGAGTTTGCTCCAGATCGAGAAGACTGCGGACGGCATCGCATTTCGAGTCAAAGTTGAGAATCTTACGGGCCACAAGCTGCCGACCGCCTATCCCTCGCGTCGCATCTGGCTGCATGTTACTGTCCGCGACAACGCCGGCAAGCTTGTCTTCGAATCAGGCGCGCTCAATCCTGACGGTTCCATTACCGGCAACGACAACGACGCCGACCCGCTTCGTTTCGAACCGCATTACATCGAGATCACCGGTCCAGAACAAGTCGAAATCTTTGAGCCGATACTGGGCGACTCGCAGGGCCACGTCACCACTGGTCTTCTCTCCGCAGTCGGATACCTGAAAGACAATCGCATTCTGCCCACAGGTTTCGACAAGCAGACTGCGGACCATGACATCGCGGTTGTGGGCGCCGCTCACGATGATCCCAATTTCACTGGCGGCAGCGCGAGCGTTCGCTACGCCGTCAAATCCGCGCAGGGCGGCCCTTATAAAATTCGCGCAGAACTCTGGTACCAGCCTGTCGGTTTCCGCTGGGCGCACAATCTCGCGCCCTACCAGGCCGCCGAACCGCAGCGCTTCGTCTCCTACTACGAACAAGCGTCGCACAAGTCCGCGATCGTGCTCGCTGAAGCCACCGGCACCTTCTGATCTGGAATCACAAAACTTTGCGACCCGCCGCAGGCAGGCACATCCAAGCCGCAGGAGAAGTTCCCCATGCCACCAGTCAAAGGCCGTTCCATGCAGGTACCCGCCGCCGGCGGTGCGTTCCAACTCGTAACCAAAGAATTCCCCGAACCCGGCCCCGGTTATGTCCGTATTCGCGTACATGCCTGCGGCGTTTGCCACAGCGACTCGCTCACCAAAGAAGGCCATTGGCCCGGCATCCAATTCCCGCGCGCCCCCGGCCATGAGATCGCCGGGGTCGTTGATGCGGTTGGACCCGACGTCCCCCTCTTCAAAGCCGGACAGCGCGTCGGCCTGGGCTGGCACGGAGGCCATTGCAACTACTGTCCGCCCTGCCGGCGAGGCGATTTCATCCTCTGCGAAAACCAGCCCATCAGCGGCATCAACTACGACGGCGGCTATGCCGACTACGTCATAGCCCCCGCCAACGCCCTCGCCTTCGTGCCGGAGGGCATCAATGACGCCGATGCTGCCCCCCTGCTTTGTGCAGGAATCACCACCTTCAACGCCCTCCGCAACTCTGGAGCCCGCACCGGCGACACCGTCGTCATCGTCGGCATCGGCGGACTCGGCCACCTCGCCATCCAGTACGCCGCCAAAGCCGGCTACCGCACAGTCGCCGTCGCACGCGGCCAGGATAAAGGACCGCTCGCAAAGCAACTCGGCGCGCACCTCTACATCGACACCACCACGCAGGACCCGGCCAAGGAACTCCAGAAAATCGGCGGCGCCCACATCATCCTCTCCACCATCACCAGCGCCAAGGCTCTCGAGTGGGTCATCGACGGACTCGCCCCCGACGGCAAATTCATTGTTGTCGGAGCGCCCGAGGACGGCCCTATCGTCATCAACCCATTCCCTCTGCTGCTCGGTCGCCGCACCGTGGCCGGCTGGCCTTCCGGAACCGGCATGGACTCGGAGGATACGCTCAAATTCAGCGTGCTCACCGGCGTCAAACCCATGATCGAAACCTACCCGTTAGAGAAAGCCGAAGAAGCCTACCAGCGAATGATCTCCGGCAAAGCAAGGTTCCGCGTAGTGCTGAAAGTCAGCGACTAGCTATCAGCTCTCAGGTTTCAGCCACGACTCTGGGTGCCCCAGGTTCGGGGTCCCCGCGAGCAGGTCTTCGTTCGTGGGGTGGAGGTCTCGATTCTGAGGCCTGGGTTCGAATCCCCCATTCGCACGATCCCGGGTGCCCCATCCATTTCGCAGTCTCATCGCGAAATGGGTGGGAAAGCACGATCTTCCAGGACCTCCGTCTTTAGATCTGCTCAACGGGGTCAGGCTATAATCAGTCCATGCAGCACACCCACCATCCCGCTGCCATCGCGATCGCGGCCGGTGCTGCGGCGGCTCCCGCCGCCTAGACTCCGCCCCACCTCATCCCAATCCAGACACGCAGTTCCACTTCAGGTGCCCCGCTTTTGGCGTGCCTGTCCACGGTTCACTGTCCACTGTCATACTTGAGGAAGCCATGGAAGAGTTCAGCCGCATTCAGCGCCTCCCGCCCTACGTCTTCAACATCACCGGCGAGCTAAAGGTCAACGCCCGCCGCCGCGGTGAAGACATCATCGACTTCGGCATGGGCAATCCCGACGGCCCCACCCCCAAGCACATCGTCGACAAAATGATCGAAGCGGCGCAGAAGCCCGTCACCCACCGCTACTCCGTCTCCAGGGGAATCCCGCGCCTGCGCAAGGCCATCTGCAACTGGTACAAATCGCGCTACGACGTCGACCTCGATCCCAACTCCGAAGCCATCGTCACCATCGGCTCGAAGGAGGGCATCGCCCATTTGTGCCTGGCGATTCTGGATTCGCGCGACACCGTGCTTGTTCCGAATCCCAGCTACCCCATCCATATTTATGGTCCGGTGATTGCCGGAGCCCACGTCGTCAGCGTCCCCGTCCACGACTGCGACCAGTTTTTAGCGGAGTTGGAATCGATCATCCCGCGCATGACACCGCGCCCCAAGGCGCTGATCGTCAACTTCCCGTCGAACCCCACCACGCAGTGCGTCGACCTGCCATTCCTCGCCCGCCTCGTAGCCCTAGCCCGCGAATATGGATTTCACCTCATCCACGACCTCGCCTACGCCGACCTCGGCTTCGACGGATACAAGCCGCCCTCCGTCCTCCAGGTTCCCGGCGCCAAAGACGTAGCCGTCGAGTTCTTCACTTTGTCGAAGAGTTACAACATGCCCGGCTGGCGCGTAGGATTCATGGTCGGCAACCCCGTCCTCGTCAACGCCCTCGCCCGCTTGAAAAGCTATTTCGACTACGGCACGTTTACGCCGATTCAAGTAGCCAGCATTCTCGCTCTTGAAGGCCCGCAGGACTGCGTCACCGAAATCCGCGAAAACTACCGCCGCCGCCGCGACGTTTTAATCGAAGGCCTGAACCGCGCCGGATGGGCCGTCCCATCTCCGAAAGCCACGATGTTCGTCTGGGCCAAAATCCCCGAAGCCTACCAGCACTTAGGCTCGCTCGAATTCTCCAAGCTCTTACTCACCGAAGCCAAAGTAGCCGTCAGCCCCGGCATAGGCTTCGGCGACTACGGCGACGGCCACGTGCGCTTCAGCCTCATAGAAAATGAAGAGCGAACAAGACAAGCCATCCGCGGCATCAAGCAAATGCTCGCGAAAGGCGTGCTGGTGGGGTAAGCCTTTTGGTGGGTGATAGCCTGGTCAGCGAGCCAACTAACCCACCAACATGACATGTTTCTATCGATCCAGCGTAGAAGAGTTCCTTGCACAGACCAATGAACACGTACTTGCCCATCTGGGAATTGCGTACGCAAATCGCGGTTACACAAGCCAGTATTCGGACCAGACACTTACGTGGGAACGCGATCTCAGTTCTCTACGAACCTGTTTAAATCGCTGTGCTGTTATGTCGGATTCGGCGCGATTGTGGGGTTTGCTGCTCGAATTCTCGATCCCGCGTAAAGAAATGCGCATTGATACGGTCCTTCTGATTAGGGATGCGATAGTTGTAATCGAAGCAAAGACTGGAACCGCTGCATCACTCGCTAAGCGCCAAATCGAGGAGTATGCGCTCCTTCTGCACTACTTTCATAAAGGCTCATCCGATCGCCGAATTGTGCCGATCATCGTGTCGTCAGACACGCATCAAATAAATCTCGACTCATTGAACCAGCGCGAACTATTTCCTCAACTGGCCACCTATTGGATTTCGCCAGTCGCTCGGAGTTCATGGGAAGAATTGCCGGGCGTTTTGGTCGCCGTTGAAGATACTTCGCGGGAACAAGCATCCATCATTTCGTGGGATGACAGTCCTTATTTTCCCATTCCAAGCATTCTCGATGCGGCCCTAGCTCTGAGGAGCGGCCTTTCGATTCGCGAGATTGCGCACTCTGAGGCATCTGAGAATGAGATTGAAGATGTTCGTCTAGCAGTTCAAAAGTGCTTAGATCGTGCCCGTACCGAAAGTCGTCACGCAATCTGCTTTCTGACAGGCGTTCCTGGCTCCGGAAAGACTTTAGTTGGTCTGAGCCTCGCGCATTCTGATGAAAATAAAACGGACGCAATTCATTTCATGAGCGGCAATGGTCCATTGGTACAAGTTCTACAGCACTTGTTCACTCAAGAGAGTATTCGAGGCGGCGCGTATGCACCGCAGGCCCGAGCAGAGGCAAAGACCCTTATTGAGAATGTCCATGTATTCGCTCGGTATCACACGGAAGACAATCAAGGGCCACCCTCAAATCACGCCATCATCTTCGATGAGGCACAACGCGCCTGGAATCGCGCTCAGAACATGAAAAAATTCCGGCGTGACTATTCTGAGCCCGAAATGTTGTTGCGCATTATGGAGCGACATCAAGATTGGGCTATGGTCGTCGCTTTAGTCGGGGGAGGGCAGGAGATAAATGACGGCGAGGCAGGACTCGAAGAATGGGGAAGAGCGCTGGTCGGGGCCGCCAAAGATTGGCTAATCTATGCGTCGCCGGAGGTTCTGGAAGGTGGCCAATCAACTGCAGGTCATCGCCTGTTCAGTGACCGTTCTACACAAAAGGAAGTGCAAACGAGTTCTGCCTTGCATCTTCGAACTTCAAATCGAAGCCTGCGCGCAGATCAACTTGCAACTTGGGTAAATCTCTTGCTCGACGGCAAATCCGACGAGGCGGCAAGCCTCAAGGTTACCGAAAAGTTTCCAATATTTCTTTCCCGGAGTCTCGGCGAAACTCGAACGAGGTTGAGAGAACAGGCAATTGGGGTCGAAAGGTGCGGCTTGGTAGGCTCTTCCGGAGCGGCACGTTTGAGAGCTGAGGGCTTAGAGCCCAATTCGTCATTTCATGCCGACTATCCTTGGGAGCACTGGTACCTTGCAGAAGAATCCGATGTGCGATCGAGCTTTCGTTGCGAGGTCTTCGCAACTGAATTTGAAATTCAAGGTTTGGAGTTGGATTGGATCGGGCTCTGCTGGGGTGGGGATTTTATTTGGGGTGAGACATGTGGTTGGCAAATCCGCGCTCTGCGACACAGCAGTTCAACCAAATGGACCGCCATCAGGAGTGAAGAGAAGAGAATCTACCGCCGAAACGCATACCGTGTCTTGTTGACTAGGGCACGGAAAGGAATGGTAATTTTCGTTCCTAGGGGCAACGCGATGGATCCAACAAGCTCTCCTGAGGAGTTCGACCGGACCGCGCAATATCTTACCCGGTGCGGTGTCACTGAGTTGAATTAGGCGGGCCGGTGCCCAGAATCTGTCCTGAGCGCAGTTGAAGGATTTCGCTTCTGAGACCAGGGAAACCACAACCCACCCCAGCCCGTGTCATCCTGAGCGGAGCAGCTTGGGGCACTGTGAACGCAGAGCGTTCATGGGTTAAGCGGAGCGAAGGATCTGCTTTTGTCGGCGATTCCGCAGATGCACGATTACAGAAATTTCGGCGGAATTTCGGGAACCGATTACCTGCAGTCGAGATCATTCAATGGTTTTTGAAAAGCAGATCCTTCGCGACACTTACCCCACAGACCTTCGGTCTGCGGGGCCCCAAGCGTGTGTCGCTCAGGATGACACGTGGGTTTCGGGCGACGCGTAGCAAGGATGACAGCGTTTGTTGTTGGGTGTCCCAGAGCATGTCCTGAGCGGAGCGAAGGATCTGCTTCTCGCAGACTCCCGTGACCGCAAACACT
>NZ_JBARMD010000393.1:0-3219 GCF_049802275.1 Occallatibacter sp.
TCCTCAAGCCACAGCTGCCAATCGCGCGCCGAAGCTGCGCCGGGCGCAGGCCGATCGAGATCGGGAGTGAGCTGAACGCGCCAGCGTCGCTCTAATCGCAGCAGTGACCAAACCAGCGCCACACAAACCGCCAGAATGAATCCCCAGACCAGGGCGCGACCAACCCATGCTGAGCGCGCCTTGAGATTTGCGGCGCTTTCGAAAAGACGATTGAGCCAGTTACCGAATTTCTCCAGGACCGAATCGCGAACGGTCAGCTTCAGATCGCGGAACTCCGGTTCGGCCAAGACTTGTTGCATCACGGCGCGTTCCTGAACGTGAGGCGGAACGGATGCAATGGGCAGGTGCGATTGGGCGAGATCGTCTTCGAGGCGCTGTTTTGCGTCTTTCAGGAGCTGCGATGTCGGCGAGTGATCCTGGACTGCCTCCTGCACATGCCCCGGCCTGGGTACCGTTGCCACCGGCTGATCGGGATCTTCAGCCTTCGAAAACAACACGCGCAGCCAGCCGTACCGCACGAGGCGCTGGTCAGTTTGCGAGCCGTTCACAATCGGCACTCGATCATCGGGACCGATGAGGGAAGGATCACAGGTCTTGATGTTGCGCGCCGTTGCGCAGGCGTCGACAAGCGAGGCAAGCGTGTCGAGATGCCGTCGGTAGTCTTCCATCGACACATCGCGCCAGCGCACGGTGGATTGTGCGGATGACAACGCGGGGGTCTGGGCGGTCGCTGTGATCGCGGCGAGGACCCCGACGAGCATCGGCAAAGGGCCGAATAGTCTTCGCATGGACATCACCCCGGGAACTCCTCCAGCGAAGCAGGTTCTTTTACAATTTCCTGTCTCCGAGCGGGAGCAGGTGTGTTCATACGGGCGGCGTCCATCCCCCACTCAATGTCGAATCCATCAAGACGCATGCGCTGATGATAGTAGAAAGGGGCGATGTTCTCGCACAGGCTCATGAGGCGGAGGGTTACCGCGGTGGAGCGTGAGACTGGCAGGTGCCGCAGCTCATGAGTTTTCCTTGCCGGGTAAGTTCTCTGAAATCGCATGGTGCGTGAAGATCGGCTCGGACGTTTCAGGATTGATGGTTGTTACTGCCGGATTGATCGACATCGAAATATCATCCTCAAGCGAGAGCGACGGTGCGGCTTTTGTCGACGGCATTGGAGCGGACGGCGCCATCAATCCGGCCTGCTGCATCATCCACTCGATATCGAATCCTTCTTTGCGGATGCGCTGATCGAAATAGAAGACGGTGAGTGCGATTCCGTAAATCGGCTTGGTAAGAGCCTTCACGACAAAGAACGCTCCGTAGGTCACAAACAGGGCAACCATGCCGACTGCCTGTGCATGTGCCTGGCCTTGCAAGCCCGGCATGAACGCAATCGCAAGCAGGACGGGAAACGTGACGCACCAGGCGAGGATCTGGCTCAGAAAGACTCCCAGCAGATAGAGCAGGAAGATTCGAGCGCGGGTTCCGTGGCTAAGCAGCACGCCGCGTTTCAAGGCGCTCCACGCGGAAGACTGTTCGACGACACTCACCGGAAATGCCAGGCAAAAGCGCAGCAGCATCCAAATGGCAAATGCGCCGAGAACGAGCAAGACCAGAAGGAGAAGCCCGGCAAACAGTGGACTGTTGTCGTTTGTCGCAATGCCTCTGACTTTGCCGGCGACCATCGCAAACACAGCAATCAGAAACACGACGGCAGGCGCGCCAACGATGACCAGTCCCTGCAAAATAAAAAGGCCGACGTAGCGCCAGCCGCGCTTCCAGGCCGCTTTATAGGCGCTTCGGATGCTGATCTGATCGCCCAGGAAGAGACGGGCCGCGGCCTCGCTCATGGCGGCTTCACCCAAGGCGCTGGTACCCAGGGTAGCCGGAATTGCGAGGACCACGAGCAGGATGAGGAACGCCCACACGAGGGTATCCGCCACGGTTGCGCCGTGTCTTGATGTCGAGCCCATCCAGGTGAAAAAGGCGAAGGATCCCGCCGCGAAGACAAATAGCGTCCCCGCGGGGATGGTTCCGATGCCGAGGAAGACAAGAAAGCGCGAGCGGTAGAGTTGCGCTGTGCGGTCGAGAATCTCCGCCAGGCTCAGCGGATGGAGCGGCTCATTCATGCCCGTTTCCGCGTTCCAAAGATGCCAGTTCGCCGATTGAGGAGCCGAGTGCGAGCGCGGGCTGAGGTTCGGTCATTCCCGCCGCATGCATCATGCGTTCGATGTCGTAGCCCTCTTTGCGCACGCGCTGGTCGTAATAGAAGAGGGTGAAGCCGGTCGCGTAAATGGGTTGCACAAATGTGTTGGTCAGGAATGCGAGGAACTGCTGCGTCACGCTCATCCACAGCGGCAGAACTCCGTGGTGCTTGAGGCCAACCACGAGAAAGAAACCCTGCGTGATGCCGGTCAACCCCAATTGAATGATGAGGGCAAGCAGCCCCAGCATGAAGATGCTTCCGCGCGAGCCTTTGCTCAGTTGAACGCTGCGGCGGATTGCGTCGCGCGCCTTCAGGTTCTCCACGGTGCATGCAGGCACGGCCAACGAATAACGCAGGCTCATCAGGATGCCGTACACAAGTGAGCCCAGGAGCAGGAAGAGAAACACAACGCTCGACGCCAGGAACACGATCATGGTCTTGGGGTCAGGCGGAGCGGCGTGAGGGGCAAGGAGTTTTGTTGGGCGAATATAAACGAGGATCAGTGCAGCATAAGCTCCGTAGACGAGCACGCACGGAAACCAGGCACGAAAGTACGTGATGGTCATCAGCCACAAGTAGCGCGCGGTGCGTGGGAGGATGGTGCGATAGGCGGCGCCGATGCTGGCCTGCTCACCCAGATGTACCCAGCCTACGGCACGCGTGTTGGCCGCCATAGCCAAACCGCCGGCCACGAAGATGGCGAGCCAGAGGATAAGGAGCCCAATCACCGACACCACAACCAGGCCAGTTGTCATGTGCATCGCCAGCGCGGCACGCTGCGCCGCGATCTGCACCAGGCTCAGCACCAGCAGGATGCCGCCATACACCGATGAGATGCCGGCGAAGAGAAGAAAATTTGAGCGATAGAGTTCGGCGGTTCGATCGAGAATCTCTCCAAGAGAGAGCGGGCGCAGCGTCGTTTCCATGCCTGGAATCCTTCAAAAAATGGGAGGCAGATGCTTGCGGGGATGCTAGCACATATGGGGCGGCACAGGAGACGACGGCTTCCAGTATTTCGC
>NZ_JBARMD010000394.1:0-2319 GCF_049802275.1 Occallatibacter sp.
CCTCAGGACTGTGGCGCGAAGCAATTCATTTTGTTTACTGGGCGGCGATCTCGCGTCTCGAATCGCGCAGGTTGTGGCCGGCCGACCGCGCACGTACTCCGCGCGAGTACCTGGCCCTCGTCGCTCCCGAAGATCCGCGCAGGCCCGGCCTCTCGCAATTGACCGGCACATTTGAACGCTTCTGGTATGGCGGCCGCGAAGCGGGCGAAGGAGATTACAAGCAAGCGGAAGACCTGGCATCCTCACTGATTGCGGGTGGGGCACCAGCGAGAGTCCCTGAATTATCAACCGCACCCGAAGGCGGTGCGCGATGAAGTTCATGTCGTCGCTCGATCCCAAGGATCGCCGCCTGCTTCTGTGGAGCGTTTCGATCGCAATCGGTCTCGCCGTGCTCATCGGGTTCGTGCTGCCCAACGAAAACAACAACGACAATCCCATGCCGTCGACTTACCTCTCAGGTCAACACGGTGCGCGCGCGGCCTACGAAACGCTGGTGCGTGCGGGCTACAACATCGAGCGCTGGGAGCGCCCCCTGGGTGAACTGGCGGCCACAGCCGGCCCCAACACCGTAGTGATCTTTGCGCAGCCCTTTACGCGCGAGACCCAGGATTTCAAGGCTGTCGAGAAGATTGTCGCCCGCGGCGGTCGCGTGTTGGCAACGGGCTTCTGGGGCGGCTACCTGGTGCCCGATGGAGACGCCGGCACGCCCAAGGAGTTCACGTTCTCTGCCTGCCAGCTGGAGCCCGAGGGATTCGGTGCGCTCGCCAACAGTGGCGACGTGTGGATGGTGCCTGAAGCCACGTGGCAAGTGGGAAACCCGAAGCAGCGCATTCAATACAGTTGCGCCGGGCAGCCCGCCGTGGTGGAGTACGACTATCGCAGCGGTCACGTTGTGTGGTGGGCCAGTTCGACGCCGCTCGAAAACGGATCTCTGGCGCGGGCCGCCAATTTCGATCTGCTGCTGAATTCCATTGGTCCGCGTGAGGGCCGTCATTTCTATTGGGACGAATCCCTGCACGGCGACGTTCGTTCCGAGTGGAGCTATGTTTCCGGACCCACGGTGGCGCTGCTGTGGACCGGCTTGATTCTGATATCGATTCTGACTGTCTTCAGCTTCAGCCGGCGTAGCGGACCGGTTCGAGAACTGCCGCTGCCAGCGCGCGCCAGGCCGATCGAATTCCTTGAGGCGCTCGGATCGCTCTACCGCAGTGCCGGAGCGTCGTCGACTGCGGTCGCTATCGCGTGGGAGCGCTTCCGCCGCTACGCCTTGCGTCTTTGCGGATTGCGCCAGGCGCCAGTGAGTGCCGGAGAACTCGCCGCCGCAATCCGCCGCCGCTTCCCCAATGCCGACCCGAGCCTCGAAGCAGATCTGGCAACCTGCGAAGACGCGAGGCTCAATGAGAAGATTGATCCACGCGCAGCATTGAAAGCGATTCAGGCGTTGCACCATCACAGGCGCCTTCTCGCCGACGCCTCAAAATTGAGCCGCTGGTCCAATCCTGATACAAGCATTCAATCCACTAAAAACGAAAGGCCCTCATGAGCGAGGAACTGAGAGAGAACACAGACATCCAGCAGCAGCCGAAGCTCCAGGCGACCAGCGAACTCATCGCACACGCACGCGCCGAACTGGGCCGCGTCATTTCCGGCCAAACGCAGGCCGTCGAAGAAGTGCTGATTGCCGTATTGTGCCAGGGCCACGCCCTGCTTGAAGGTGTACCGGGCATCGCAAAGACACTGATGGTGAAGACCCTCGGCCGCCTCCTTGGCCTCGGCTTCCAGCGCGTCCAGGCCACCCCCGACCTCATGCCGGCAGACATTCTCGGCACAACAATTCTCAGGCCCGGTACCGACAGCTTTACTTTCCACGCGGGTCCCGTTTTCACTGACCTGCTGCTGGTGGACGAAATCAACCGCATGCCTCCACGCACCCAGGCTGCACTGCTCGAGTGCATGGAGGAGCGCCAGGTAACAAGCGATGGAACACGCCGACCACTGCCCACCTGGTTTACCGTCTTCGCGACACAGAACCCGGTCGACTTCGAGGGCACGTACCCTTTGCCCGAGGCGCAACTCGATCGCTTTCTGATGAAGATCCGCGTCGCATATCCCACCGAAGCTGAAGAACTGCAGATCCTGGAGCGGCATCACGCCGGCAGCGGTGCAAGTCTCCTCGACGACGCCACCATCAAGCCAATTCCTGCGGGAATGCTTGAAGCAGCGCGTGCCGAAGTCCACGCAATCCGCATCGAGCCCGAACTCTACGGATACATTCTGACGGTGGCGCGGCGCACCCGCGAGTGGCCTACATTGTTGCTC
>NZ_JBARMD010000395.1:0-6063 GCF_049802275.1 Occallatibacter sp.
AGGTGCAGCGTCATCAGGTGCTGCAGTGTCTCCGCCTGGATCAGCGGCACATCGCCGGAAAGAACAATGATGTGTTCGTACGCTGAGATCGCTTGGCGCGCGCACTGAATTGCGTGCCCCGTTCCGCGCTGCTCTGTCTGTTCGATGAATTGCACGCGGCTTCCAGACATTGCTTCGCGCACGCTCTCCGCCTGGTGTCCAACGATTGCAAAAATATCCTCGTTTTCTGCCAGCCGGCCGGCGGTTGCGATCACATGGCTCAAGAGAGGCTTGCCGCCGACCTCGTGAAGTACCTTCGGCCGGCGTGACTTCAGCCGTGTGCCTTTGCCGGCCGCCATGATCACCACGGCCAGCTTTGGAGCAGACTGCGCTGCCTTGCTCGATCCCTCGCTCACTGTTGTCCTTCCGCTCCGCCGCTCTTGCCGCCCGGCGCGCCGGGAATGGTGATGTCGATCTTGTGTACCGGCCCCATCTTGAGATCATCCAGTCCCGGCTTGATCTCAGGACCATTGCCGACCACCAGTACCGCGTACTTGTCGGGATGAATGTACTTCTTCGCGGCAGCATTCAAATCGGCGACGGTAACTTTCTCCAGCGCAGCCTTGTAGGTCTCAAGATAGTCCGCTGGGTATCCGTAGAACTCCAGACGCACTCGCTCCGCAAGCACCTTGTCCTTGGTGTCATACCGGAACAGGAACGAATTCAGAATATTGTCCTTGGCGCGTTTCAGTTCTTCCTCAGTGAACGGCTGCGTCGTCAACCCATCCATCACCTTGTAGGTTTGCTGAATAGCGTCCACGGTTGTTGCGCTCTGCGTCAGCACCACGGCCTGGAAAGTGGCCGGATGATCCCAGCCAAACCCCAGTCCTCCGCCAACTTCGTATGCGAGCCCAAGCTGCGTGCGCACTTTTTGAAACAGCCTGCTCGCAAACCCACCCGCAAACGCGTCATTCATCATCGCAACGCTGGGAACATCAGGATTGCGGCGCTCGATTCCGAGGCCCACGATCATCACTTGCGACTGGTTCACGTCTTCCTTGTTGATGAAATAGACGCCCGGCGTTGGGCCATGAAACACCTCATGCCGCACCGGATTTGGCTTGGCCTGCGGCAACCCCTCGAACGTGGCGCGCAGTTTTGCTTCCATCGCGGCGGAATCAAAGTCGCCGCTGATGCTGATGATCAGCTTGCCGCCAAGACTGCGGTCATGCCAAGCCTGCAGATCCGCAATCGTGACTCTCCCAATCGTTGCCAACTCCGGCTGCCGCGTATATGGGCTGTCGGCTCCGTACACCAGCTTCGCCGCTTCGCGCCCGGCAATCTGGCTTTCCTCATCATTACGGCGCACGATGCCGGTCGCTTCCTGTTGCTGCGCGAGCCGTAGCTTTTGCTCATCAAATTTTGGATGGAACAAAAGATCCATCGCCAGGCCATAGACCTGGTCTGTGTCCGCTTTCAGCGAATCCCACGAGACTGCGGTCGAGTCATCGTCTCCGCCGGTTTCAATGTGCGCGGCCTTTGACTCCAGCAGGTCGTCCATCGCATCGCCGTCCATCTTCGCGGTGCCGCTGGTGCGCCACGTCTGGCCATAAAGTCCAATCAATCCGGTTTTCGCTGGATCTTCATCGCGTGATCCGCCCGGTATCAGCACGGAACCGGAGACAAATGGAAGCTCATGATCTTCCTGCAGGAACAGCACAATGCCATTCTTCAGCGCAATC
Organism: Occallatibacter sp.; assembly: GCF_049802275.1. NCBI lineage: Bacteria > Pseudomonadati > Acidobacteriota > Terriglobia > Terriglobales > Acidobacteriaceae > Occallatibacter > Occallatibacter sp. The sequence goes on from NZ_JBARMD010000395.1 coordinate 1,722, forward strand.
CGCTTTGGCTGCTGCGGTTTGAACTCGTGCAGCGGCGGAATCGGAATCTTCTCCCATGGTTTGTTCTGCTGTGCCGGCGAAACACCCGCAATCAGCAAAAACGAAAATGCGACAAAAAAGGCGCGAGCCAGAGCGTGCTTAGACAATCTGAATCGATCCCTGACCACTGACCACTGACCACTGTTCTTCACTGTGCGCCTCCGTCGTTCTTTGCGGGTGCAGCGGGAGCTTGCGTGTCGATTTGAGCCGACGTGCGGTTTGAGGCGACGAATACCTGGTTGGCGACACGCCGAATATCGGCCTTGGTCACCTTGTCCACGCGATCCAGTTGTTTGAAAAGCTCACGCCAGTCTCCATAGCGCGTCTGGTATTCCGCCAGCGAATTAGCCAGGCCCTGGTTATCGGCAAGCCCGCGCAACAGATCCGCCCGCGCCCGGGTCTTATACATGGCAAGCTCCGCATCTGTAACATCTGCGGTCTTCAGCTTCTCAATTTCCTTGTGGATCGCGGTCGCCATCTCCGCATTGGTATGGCCCGGTAGCGGCACGGCTCCAAATGTGAAGAGACTGGGGTACTTTACGCCAGGGAAATTACCGAAGCCCGCTGCCTCAGCGGCAATCTGCTGGTCGCGCACCATGCTGCGATACATGCGTGAGACCCGTCCATTCGACAGAATGTCGCTGATCGCGTCATACACCGCATCGTCAGGGCTGCGATAGCTGGGGCGATGATACGACTCAACGTAAATCGGCTGACTGGGGTCTTTGATGACGACTGACTTTTCCGCAAATTGCTTTGGTTCGACTGTCGTCAAGTCCAGCGGCTTCGGTCCGCCGGGAACCTTGCTGAAATATTTCTCCAGGATCGGCATTGCATCGGCGGCCTTCACGTCACCCACCACCGCGATCACGATGTTTGATCCAACGTAGTACTTCTGGTGAAAGTTCATTGCCTCCGTTGCCGTGATCTGGCTGACCTCGCTGGGCCAGCCCACGCCGCTGCGGCCGTAGTTGTGCGCGACATAAGCTGTTGCCGCCAACTGCTCGAGAAGCCGGCCGATGGGGTTGGAGTCGGTGCGCATGCGGCGTTCTTCCAGCACCACAGACCGTTCCTTGTAGAACTCGCGCGGAACCGTGTTGGCCAGCCGGCTGCTCTCAAGCCATGCCCACAGCTCCAGGCGATTCTCGGGCATCGACCAGAAGTACATCGTCTCGTCCAGCCCTGTCTGTGCGTTCAGGCCGTTCGCGCCGTTGCGCACCGCTACATCCGTGAACTGGTTGGGAATCACGTATTTTTCAGCGTCCGCTTGCGCGGCAGCAAAGGCTTTCTTCAGCTCGTCGAGCTTCTTGGGATCACTGCCCAGGGGATTGAGCGCCTCAGCCTCGAGCGCGCGTTCAGAGGCTTCAACTCGGTCGAGAGCCACCTTTTCCGCAGCGTAGTCCGTGGTGCCAATCTGGTCGGTGCCCTTGAAGGCGAGATGCTCAAACATATGTGCCAGCCCGCTCTGGCCCATCGGGTCATCTACGTCGCCCGCATCCACAAAGGTTACGTAGCTGAAGACCGGCGCTTCCGGCCTCTCGCAGATCAGGATCGTGAGTCCATTGGGCAGCACTTTGGTCGTGATCCGCTGCTCGAAACTCTTCAGATCCTGGGCTATTCCGGTCCCGCAGACCAAAAACATGGCCGCAAAAACGGCCGCAAATGCGAGCCGTCCCGGCAAGTTCCTTTGCATCTTTGCTCCTCCGAGCGGGGCGCGAACGCACGTACCCCTGTTCCAAAGCTATTTGCTGTACTTGGACGCGTCAAACAGCGATTCGCGTGAACTGTTGCCCGCCCGCTGCGTATTATCTCTGAACGGATGAGGTCCGCGTATGCGACGGTGGCTGTTTCGTCTCTTTTCCCTGCTATTGATCCTTTTTGTTGTTGCCGGCGCCGCAGTCTGGCTCATTGAATTCTATCCCCGCCACGGGTCGCATCCGCCGCTCAAACTGGCCAGGGGAACGTTGGCGATTGAACATGCGAGGATTTACACCTCGCCCAATGATCCCCCCATTGAAGACGGCACCGTGCTGGTCCGCGACGGCCTCATCGCGGCGGTAGGGAATCAGGTTGTCGTTCCCAGCGACGCCACCATAGTGCCTTGTGATCATTGCGTCGTAACCGCCGGCTTCTGGAATGCCCACGTCCATTTCACCGAGCCCAAGTGGTCGATGGCCAATTGGAAATCCGCTGCCACGCTTAACCCGCAGCTTGCCGACATGTTCCTCAGCCGCGGATTCACCACCGTCATCGATCTCGCTTCCAATCCCGCTGACACTTTCTCCATCCGCCGCCGCATCGAAAAAGGCGAACTGACCGGTCCCTACATCTACACGGCGGGAACTCCGGTGTACCCGCCCCATGGCGTGCCCTTTTATATCCGTGAGACCGCTCCGGAATGGATAGTTGCGATGCTGCCGCAGCCCGATACACCCGCGGATGCAACCCGCATCGTCCGCCGCAACCTGGCGTCAGGCGCTGACCTCACCAAGCTCTTCACGGGCTCGTGGATCGCGCGCGGACACGTGCTGCCCATGCCGGTGAATATTGCCCGGGCAGCCGTCACCGAGTCGCACCTCAACGGCAAACTCGTCTTCGCCCATCCCTCCAACCTCGCCGGTGTGCAGGTGGCCATCGACAGCGGTGTGGACGTGCTGGCCCACGCCGCCGACGACACCCGTGGCGTGGATGCGAAGCTGCTGAGTTCCGCCATCAGCAAAAACATGGCCATGATCCCCACCCTCAAGATGTTTGCTTCCACCGTGACTACCGACTCGCATTACATGGACCCCATCTGCGCCGAGGTGCAGCAATTTCATCAGCTCGGGGGCACCCTCATCTTCGGAACCGACGTCGGCTACATGTCCGACTACACCACCGAGGGGGAATTCGTGGAGCTCGGCAAGAGCGGCCTCGATTGGAAGACCGTGCTGGCCATGTTGACCACGAATCCCGCCGCCCGCATGGGCGTCTCCGACAGTAAAGGAACCGTGACCCCAGGCAAGCTGGCCGACCTCACGATCCTCGACGCCGACCCCGCAACCGATCTGACAAATTTCTCCCACGTTCGCGCCGTAATCCGGTCGGGAGGATTGATTTGGCAGCGCTAACTACCTCCAGCTGTGCCCCATTCATCCCAGCTTCATCGCGGTGAGTGGGTTCGGTTACATGTCCTATACTGATAACTGCGCTTCCGGCGGTCCTGCTTGCCGGAAGTCTTGTTTTTCTGAGGGTTTTGCTTTGAGCACGAACCAAAAATCCGCCGCAGCAGAGCATCGCCGCATTCGTTCCACAACCGTAATCTGCGTGCGCCGCAACGGAGTGGTGGTTATGGCCTCCGATGGACAAGTCACCATGGCAGACCACGTACTCAAGCATTCTGCGAAAAAGATTCGCCGCCTGTATCAAGACAAGATCCTCGCCGGCTTTGCCGGATCGACTGCCGATGCCTTCAACCTTTTCACGCGCTTCGAGACCAAGCTGGAGCAATACGCCGGCAACCTCAACCGCGCCGCCGTGGAACTCGCCAAGGACTGGCGCACCGACAAGATGCTGCGCAACCTCGAAGCTCTGCTCGTAGTAGCCGACCAGGGCCAGACTTTCCTTCTCTCCGGCTCTGGCGACGTGATCGATCCCGATGAGCCCATCGCCGCCATCGGCTCGGGCGGAAGTTTCGCTACCGCTGCCGCGCGCGCTCTCATGGAGAACACCGACCTCGATGCCCACGAGATTGCCGCCAAGGCCATGAAGATTGCCGCCGACATTTGCATCTATACCAACGACAGAATCACCTTCGAGGAGTTGAAGGGCTAGGCGCCCCCACCCATGGCCATCTACCTTCCCGCATCCGCCGAAGAACAAGACATCGCGCTCGACGAACTGACTCCGCGAGAAATTGTCGCCGAGCTTGACAAACATGTCGTAGGCCAGCGCCCGGCCAAGCGCGCCGTGGCCATTGCGCTGCGCAATCGCCAGCGACGCCAGAAGCTCCCGCCCGACATCGCCGACGACATCATGCCTAAGAACATCATCATGATCGGGCCCACTGGCGTAGGCAAAACTGAAATCGCGCGCCGCCTCGCCAAGCTCACCAATTCGCCGTTCCTGAAAGTCGAAGCCTCCAAATTCACCGAGGTTGGCTACGTAGGCCGCGACGTCGAATCCATGATCCGCGATCTCGTCGAGATCGCTATCGACATGGTGCGAGAAGAACGCCTCGAAGAAGTCGAGGACAAGGCGGAGATGAACGCCGAAGAACGCCTTCTCGATATTCTGCTGCCTCCGCCCCCGTCCACGCCGCAAT
>NZ_JBARMD010000396.1:0-15842 GCF_049802275.1 Occallatibacter sp.
AGCTGCAGATCCCTCCGCTTCGGTCGGGATGACAGCTGTTTTTTGCGATTGTTGTCCAATGACCGCCGGCAGGGAAGTGACGAAAGGTAGCCGCAGATCCTTCCGCTAAGCGTCAGGATGACAATGAGAATGGAGAAATCGGAAGGCGGTAGAGTCATCGCCGATGCGAACACTCGACTGATGAACGCAGTCTCTTCGTACCTCAGTCCCTTGTTCCCTCGTTCCCTGCTTTTAAAAATAAATCGGCGGCAGGAGCCCTCTCCTGCCGCCACCGGTATTGACTAAAACCGCATTTGCTCTCTGCTTACACTTCCAATGACGGAAAATCTCCTCTACTGGTTTACAGCAGGCGCGGAAGAATTTTCTCCCGGTCCTCCACCATCGAGCATCCCCTGCGGTCCTGACGGCGATCCAGGAGGCGGACCAGGCGCTCTGCGGTCACCGCCATTGCCCGGCCAGCCTTGGCCGCCGCGATGCATGTCTCGCATTCCGTCGCGGTTCTGGCGGAACTCCTGCACCTGCTTCCATTGATCCGGCGTCAGCTTGGCGCGCAGCTCAAACAGGAATCGCGCATTCGCCTTTTCCAACTCGGCGCGTGCCTGGGCCACCTTGTCAATCTGCGCCAGCACCGCCGTCTCGTTCGGCTGATCGGCCTTCACCAGTGGATCCATCGCGATCTCAGCCTTTTCCACGTTGCCGCGCAAATCCACCAGCTTCTCGCGATGATCCTGGAAGATTGCATCCATCGCCTTGCGCTGATCGTCGGTGAGCTTCAGCTTCTCAACGATCTTGGGATTGTTCCACCACTGTCCCCGATCACCTCGCATCGCCCTCTCCATTGGAGGCCGATGACTCCCGAATCCCGGTCCACCCGAGCCCGGCCCACCCGGTCCCGGTCCTTGCGCAATGGCCATGTCAGATCCCTGCGCGAACACTGTTCCCGCGGCAAAAATAGCCGCCATCGTGATTCCCAACCGTACCGTCATCAAAGCTTTCACTTCTTTCTCCTTCGCTGAATTTCGTCGAATCAGCCAGTGATTCAATTGCCCTTGCTCTCGTCCTCGGTCATCAATGTTGCCAGTGGCTCAAGCGCGCTCGGAACCTCTCGCGCCACGTCGCTGTCTACACTCGCCATCAGATCTTCTTCGTTCTCTTTCAAAACCTGGGCAGCGGCCATCTCGCGCTGCTGCTCTCTCATTCGAGCCGCCTCGACCTTTTGAGCTTCCTGCTGCCGGTAGTTCTGGTACACACCGCCAGAGAGAGTGCCCGCGAACACCACGCACCCCAGCGCCCATTTGGTCACCGCGCTCCAGTTGGTGTGCGCCGCAGCCTTCATCTCGCGCGGACGGCTCATCATTGCGTCGCTCCACGCATCCACGCTCGCCTTGAAGTTACCCAGCGCCGCGCGCAGTTCGGGCTCCAGCATCTCTAGGTTCTCCGCCTGCCCCGTCACCTTCGCATTTTCATCCCTGAGATTCATCGCCTCTCTCCAAATTCCTTCCGCACCCTTGCCAGCGCGCGCGAAAGATGCGCTTTCACCGTTCCCTCACCCATGCCGGTCGCCGCAGCAATTTCTTTCAACTCTAAGTCGTCCACAAAACGAAGCAGAAACACCGTACGCTGCCGCTCGCTCAGATTCTCTACCGAGCGCCATACCTGTGCCACCTGCTCCCGTGCAAGCATGCGCTGCTCCGCGGTCCGCTCGCCGCTCGGCAGCCAGTCGCTCGCTTCATCCAGGTCCACCGCATTGGTGCGCGTATGCCGCCAGAACTGCATGCGCCGATTGCGCCAGTGGTCCTTCTGCAGATTGATGGCAATCCGCATCAACCAGGTCAGCGCGCTGGACTCGCCGCGGAAGCCCGACCAGTTCCGGTGTGCCTTCAGAAAGCAGTCCTGGGTCAGCGTCTCAGCCAGATCCACGTCGCGCGTTGATGCCAGCAGAAAACGAAAAATCTGCGCCCTGTGGCTGCTGACAACGCTCTCAAACTCCTGCGCGGCAACTTCTTCCGCCGTGGCCTTGATCATTGGTTCCAATGCTGTGCAGGCAGCCATCACTCAGGTAGACGCCCCGGTGAGACCCAAGATTACAGCCGACCTGCCATTTCTGGATTTTCGTGCCTGATTCTCACTCTTTCAGACGGGTTGGCGCATCGGAAAGCCGCTAAACCAGCTTCCCCGCCAGTTCTGATGCCTCTGCAGATGGCCCGGCTGAGAATTCGGGACTACCTGCGACTACGACCGGCTAGACGAGGGACTCCACGGGGCCGCTATGCAGGGCTGTCGCTTCCTCTCCAGTTTTCAACCACGTGAGGGTGAGGACGGTAATGTCGTCGTCCTGTCCAAAGTTGACCGCAGCCTGGGCGGCTTGATCGGCGGTGGGACGGCTTGAGAAGAGAGTTTTCAAGCGATCGAAGCTGTAGAGTTCGCCGCTATGGCTGCGTGCTTCCAGCAGGCCGTCGGTGTAAAGAGCGACCTGGTCGCGCTCGCTGAGTTGAAAACTGATCTCTTCAAAAACTGCGTTGGGTCCCAGACCGAGAGGGAGTGCGCCGGGGAAGCTGAGTTCCTGTTCATTCACGAAAGGCCCTGGATGACCGGCGCTGGCGAGTGTACAAGCACCGTTACTGTCCAGGCGAAGCGCAATCGCGGTCGCAAAGCCACCTTGCAGACGGCCAACAAGGCGCCGGTTGATTCCCGCAAGGATTGCTGCAGGACTGGTCGTCGTTTCAGCCAGGACGCGGATGGCGCCGACGATCAGCGACACCGACATCGCAGCCTTGAGGCCTTTTCCACTTACATCGCCGAGGACGATCAGCGTTGAGCCATTTTCAAATGGGATGATCTGGAAGAAGTCGCCGCCCACTTCCTGCGCGGGACGGTAGGCGCTGGTCAGGGAAAAACCAGCCATGGCAGGAATGGTTTCAGGAACCAGAATCTGCTGCAGTTCGCGTGCATTCTGGAACTCCAGCTCCAGGGTTGCCTGGCGACGGCGGTTTTCAACCGTGTAGTGGATGACTGCGTACACAATGGAGAGAAAAAGAAGCGTGCGCAGGACGGTGGGCACGCTGAACGGGTTGCCATTCAGTGTGAATAGCGGAGAGGAAATCTTGTCTGCCAGCGTCCAATGGGTAAAGCGGACACCCTGCTGCGAAGCGTTGGAAATCCAGTAGATCAAGGCGTTAAGAAACGCCAGAATGGCGACCAGCCAGCGGGCGGAGTCGAGGCGCTTGCGCTTGACGATGGCGATGGTGACAAGAATGGCCGGTATTGCCTCAAACAGGACGGCAGGAGCCGTGAGGACGGCATCTGCGATCTGCATCGGAACTTCGCGCATGAAATTGGGGTAAAGGAAGGACAGGGATCCATCGGCGAAAGCGGAGACAATGCCGATGATTGCGACAAGGCGGGTGGCGCGGACGAGCCGCGTGTATGGGTGCAGTTGCAGAAGCCATATGAGGAGAAACCACCCCGAAGCTTCACGGATCGCGATGGAGCTCTGAATCAAAAGCTGTGCAAGGGCCCACGAATAAGGAAGGCGCAGGCCGTTCAGCAGCACCGCAAGCATCGGCATGAACGAGAAGATGCTCATCCAGAAGAGCAGCCACTGGTTCCGGTCGCGCAGCCAGGCGATGAAGCTCAGCAGGGAAACCAGCGCATAGAGCGAGGTCAGGCCGAAGGTGAACTGCTGGCCGCGCAACCAGGCAAAGTCCATGTTGCCTTTGGCGGTGGCGATCGCTTCAGGACTGCCGATCAGCGGGAGACCTTCAAAACCGCCGAGGTTGCTGGGGTCGTTTGAAGCAAGTGCGGTCTTCCAAACCCGGATTGCCAGCACACCGGTGCGAACCGGCCCGAGGCCGAATGTTTGCGGCGGTACGCCTTCGTAAAGAACCATGTTGGGCGGCATGGAGCCAAGATGTCCGACTTCGACGCCGTTCCAGTAGATCTGGAAGGCGTCGTCGATTGCCGGAATGAGCAGGGCAAAGTCGGAAGAAGCACCGGGAGCGGGTGTAATGCGGATGGACCGGCGGTACCAGGCGTAGCCGGTGTAGTTCGGATGGCCCTGCGAACCCCACGTTTTGTCGGCAGTGAGCTGCTCCCAACTAGAATCATCGAACCCAGGTGCGGCCCAGGCAGTGTCGTCGCCGAGATGGAATTGCCAGGGACCGTCGAGGGCTGCAGCGCCTTTGCCGAGGCCGTCCAAAACCAGTGTCCGGCCGGCCGGTTCGCTGAGCTGCGGTGCCCCTCCCGCGTGGGCAACTGCTGGAGCAGCGAAAAGATACACGGCAAGCGGCAGGATGAGGAAGCGCAAGTTCCGGGGAATCATGACGAAAGCATACTCCGGCAGTGTCGCCTTGAAAAAGCGGAGAATGGAATGTGCATCGCGAACTCATATCCCTGGTAATAGAGACCTTCAATGAGAATGTCCTTTACGGGGACGCCGGTGTCTCCTCGGTGTCGGCACATCCTTTCAGAATTCCGCCGGTCACCCCACTAAACCGCTGGCTGCTAAACTGTCGTTGATTCCAACCGAGAGGGATTTCTTCAGCCATATTCCTCCGCAGCAGGAAGCAAGATGCTCCTCGAGTCATTACGCCGGCAGGTTCTCGAAGCCAACCAGGAAATCGCCCGCCGCGGCCTCGCGCCCCACACCTTCGGCAACGCCAGCGGCATCGATCGCACTGGCAGCCAGCCCCTGGTCGTCATCAAGCCCAGCGGAGTCGACTACGCCACTCTGGCCGCCGAAGATTTGGTGATTACCGACCTCGACGGCAAGATTATCGAGGGTCACCTTCGCCCCTCCAGCGATCTCGACACCCATACCCTGCTCTATCGCGAATTTCCGCAGATCGGCGGCATCGTCCACACCCACTCCGAATTCGCTACCGCCTGGGCCCAATCCTGCCAGCCAATTCCTTGCCTGGGAACCACCCATGCCGACTACTTCCACGGCCCCGTTCCCGTTACGGAAGCGCTCACCGCCGAAGAAGTTTCCTCCGGCTACGTCCGCAATACCGGCGCTGTCATCGTCCGCCGCTTTCGTTCCGAGGGTCTCGACCCGGTAGCCGTCCCTGGTGTTCTGGTCGCAGGCCACGCACCTTTCGCGTGGGGAAAGACACCAGCCGAAGCTGTCGAACACGCCGACGTCCTCGAATACATCGCCCGGCTCGCCTTCCGCACGGCCCTCCTGAATTCGGCGGTAGAGCCAATCCCAACTCACGTCAGCGAGCATCATTACCTGCGCAAGCATGGCCCGAAGGCTACTTACGGACAGCGCTGATTCCCGATAACGGGGAGGCTGCTTCTCCGCTCTTGACCGATCTACTCTGACCTTCTTTAACTTAAAATCAACAAGTTAGATGAGATACTAATTTCAGTAGCTCGATTCCTGAGCTCGTATATCTCCTATTGTTTTCTGCATTTTTCGCGGAAATCCACATTTCGTTCGGATAACCTCATCTGTCTGTAAACGTCTTTATCTAACGTAGTCTCTGTCACTTGCCGGTATGGTACCGATGGATGAAGGACGCAACGCGCATGGCAAGCCACGTGCTCTTATTCCTGTGAAGCACGAATCTCACGGTATGGAAAACAGCCTATTCAATCGGTTGCAGGCAACGCTGCTGGCCCTGGCTACGGTCGGCCTGGTGTTGCTCGCCGTGTTGAATTTCCGCCAGGAGAGCAAGTTCGTGCAACCCGATGACGGCGTCTGGTGGGTTGAAGTCAATGGCGGGTTGCAGGCTAACAAGGTTATCCCAGGCAGCCCCGGCCAGCTGGCCGGTATTCACAAAGGGGACCTGCTCACGGCAATTAATGAAGTTCCGGTGTCCCGGGTCTCGGATTTTGAGCACGAACTCTACCGCACAGGCGCCTACCTCAAAGCTGAATACTCCATTACTAGAGATGGGGTGGCTTTGGACACACCAGTCGAAGTCATTCCCGAGCCAACGGATCGCAGCTCGTACCTGGGCCTGCGCTTCATCGGACTCATCTATCTCGCGATCGGCATTTACGTTCTTTTTCGCCGCTGGACCGCTCCACGCGCACTTCACTTTTATCTGTTCTGTCTCGTTTCTTTCGCCTTGAACGCTCTGAAATACACGGGCGAGTGGAACTTCGTTGACAAGACCGTCTTCTGGTCGAACATCGTCGCGGGAGCGCTCCAGCCCGCGCTCTTCCTCCACTTCGCCATCAGCTTCCCTGAGGAACGCTGGAAAGACGCCGGACGCCGCTGGCTTCTCGTCGCCCTCTACGCCCCCGGGATTGCTTTGTTGGGCCTTTGGATTACTGCCATCACCCGCTGGCAGGCCACGGGAATCCTGCTTCTACGACTCAACCAGATTAACTACGCCTACATCGCTGCTTTCTACGTGTTGGCCGCGACCCTGTTCTCGATCAGCTACGCCAGGGCAAATACTCCCCTGCTGCGTCAGCAGCTGAAATGGCTTTATCGCGGCGCATGGCTGGCAGTCGGCCCCTTCACGCTTCTGTTTGCGATTCCATTCCTGCTCGACGTGCGCATGCCAAGCCTGCTCACCAAACTGGCCGGCCTTTCGCTCGTATTTCTCCCCTTGACCTTCTGCTGGTCCATCATCCGCTACCGGCTGATGGATACAGATCTGATCTTCAAGCGCGGCGTGGCCTACACGCTCGCGACGGTAACGCTGGTCGGAGCATACTTCGGCATCATTGCTCTCTCCGCGGACATCGTGCACCAGCGCTTCCCTGAAGCGATTCGCGAGTGGGCCCTGCTCATCGCCGTGGTGGTTACAGCAGCAGTCTTTGAACCCCTAAAGCGCCGCATCCAGGGCTGGGTCGACAAGGCATTCGACCGCCAGAAATACGACTACCGCAAGGCCCTCATCGAGTTTGGCCGGAGCCTCAGTTCCGAGACCAACCTCGACGCACTGCTCAACTCGATCGTCGAGCGCCTGCCGCGCACTCTACTCGTTTCGCGTGTCGCCCTCTTCCTTACCCAGCCCGCCGGAGGGTTGCGCCTCGCAGCATCGCATGGACTGCTCTCTTCCGTCTCTGATCGCAAGCTTTCCCTCGGCTTCCTCGACTTCGATCGCGCCGCACACGATCACTCGCATATCTTTCTTGAGAATGCCCAGCAGGCCCTTCATCTTCCGCCCGAACAACAGAGCACTGCTGCGTTGCTCGATCTTAACTACTACCTGCCCTGCCGCGTCCAGGACGGCGCAGCCACCCGCACCATCGCCGTGATCGGGCTCGGACGCACTATCGGCGGCGACTTCCTCTCCAGCGAAGACGTAGAGTTGCTCGAGTCGCTGGCCAGCTACATCGGCATCGCGCTGCAGAACGCCAGCCTCTACGCGCGCCTTGAGGTCAAGATCAGCGAGTTCGAGCGCCTCAAGGAATTTAACGAAAACATCGTCGAATCCATCAATGTCGGTATTCTCGCACTCGATCTCGAAGACCGCATCGAGAGCTGGAATGCGCAGATGGAAGCCATGTATGCGGTGAGCCGCGGTGAAGCCATCGGCCAGAAGCTTAGTGACGTCTTCCCTGACGACTTCGTCTCTGCTATTGAAGGATTCCGCAACGAAGCCGGCATTCACAACCTGTACAAGTTCCACCTCACCACCAAGGCCGGCGAACAGCGCACCGTCAACATCGCCATCGCGCCGCTGCTCTCGCGCGACTTCGTTATCGTGGGCCGCATCGTCCTGGTCGACGACATCACCGAGCGCGTCTCACTTGAAAATCAGCTCGCACAATCTGACAAGCTCAGTTCCATCGGCTTGCTCGCCGCCGGTGTCGCGCACGAAATCAACACACCGCTTGCGGTCATCTCCTCGTACTCGCAGATGCTCTCCAAGCAGATGCGTGGTGACGCCCGCCTCGGTCCCGTGCTCGAGAAAATTACGCAGCAGAGCTTCCGCGCTTCCGAAATCGCAAACGGCCTGCTGAATTTCTCGCGCACCTCAACCACCGAGTTCCGCGAAACCAATCTCAACCAGGTCATTCGCGATACGCTATCGCTTCTCGAACACCAGCTCAAAACCGCACAGGTCCTCGTTGACACCGATTTTGCAGAGGACCTGCCGCCCATCCATGGCAACCCGGGCAAACTGCAGCAGGTGTTTCTCAATCTGCTGCTGAATGCCAAGGAGTCAATGCCGGGCGGCGGACGCCTTCGCGTGGCTACCCTCGCAAATGGTCATGTGGAAGCAACTGTCTCTGACTCAGGTTCGGGCATCGCACCCGAACATCTGAAACGCATCTACGATCCTTTCTTCACTACAAAGACCATGCCCAGACCAGGCGAGAGGCGTGGCACAGGTCTTGGACTTTCCGTTTCCTACGGGATTATTCAGGAGCACGCGGGCAAGATTCATGTCGAGAGCGCCGTCGGCGCCGGCACAACCTTCCACCTTGAATTCCCGTTATTGAGGAAATCGGTACATGTCTGATGTTGATCAGTCTTTGAATTTCTCGTCATCTGGTTCAGTCTTCTCGTCCGGCTCTGCCGCGGGAAGCATTCTCGTCATCGACGACGAGGGCGGCATCCGCGAGTCGCTTGAAGTTCTGCTTTCTCTCGAAGGCTATTCGGTGAAAACCGCCCCCGATGGCGAGCAGGGCTTGCGCATGCTCGAATTGGAAAGCTTCGATCTCGTCCTGCTCGATCTCGCGCTGCCCGGCCAAAGCGGCCTCGATCTCCTTCCCCAGATCAAGGAGCGCCAGCCCGAAACGCCGGTCATCATGATCACCGCTTACGGCACCGTCGAGAATGTCGTAGAGGCCATCCGTGCCGGCGCTGAAAACTTCGTTCAGAAGCCGTGGGACAACGAGAAGCTGCTCGCCGACATTCGCTCCGCAGTTGCACGCTACAAAGCCGAAGAAGAAAACCTGCAGCTCAAGCGCACCCTTAGACAGCGCTACAACTTCGCCAACATCGTTGGTAAAAGCGAAATCATGCTGCGCGTCTTCGACCTGATCTCGCAGGTGGCGCCCAGCCGCTCCACCGTTCTCATCCAGGGCGAAAGCGGAACCGGCAAGGAACTTATCGCGAAGGCCATTCACGCCAACTCGCCGCGCCGCGACAAGCCCTTCGTACCCATCAACACCGGCGCCATGCCGACTGAGTTACTCGAGTCCACGCTCTTCGGCCACGTGAAGGGCGCGTTTACTTCTGCGATCGCCTCCAAGAAGGGGCTCTTCGAAGTCGCCAATGGCGGCACACTTTTCCTCGACGAAATCGCCACCATGGGCTCGGACACGCAGGCAAAGATTCTGCGCGTTCTGCAGGATCGCCGCTTCATGCACCTCGGCGGCATTCAGGAGATCCAGGTCGACGTACGCATCATCGCCGCGACCAATATCGATTTGCGCCAAGCCGTACGTGAGGGCAAGTTCCGCGAAGACCTTTTCTACCGCCTCAACGTGATCACGGTTGATCTGCCGCCGCTGCGCTCGCGCCGCGAAGATATTCCGCTCCTGGTAAACCACTTCCTCGAGTTCTACGCCAAAGAAAATGGCCTCTCGCCGCGACGGCTCTCTGCTGACGCGTTGCGCGCTCTTATCGATTATGAATGGCCCGGCAATGTTCGCGAACTTGAGAACTCGATCGAGCGCGGCGTGGTGCTTTCATCAGGTCCGGTGATCGGCTCGGAGCTCCTGCCCGGACACATCACCGGGCGCAGCTTTCAGGATGCGCTGCTCGAGCATAATCCCAACGCCTCGCTCTTTGACATCCTCGAAGACATCGAGCGCCGCATCATCGTTGAAAAGCTTGAACGCTGCAACTGGAATCAGACCGATGCCGCCGAGCAGTTTCACATCCCGCTCTCCACTCTGAATCAAAAGATCAAGCGCCTGAACATCGAGATCCGCAAACGGGGCCGCGAGTAGCAACAAGCAGTTCGCCGCGGTGAGTTGCCAGGATAGTCTCGATACGTTGTGATCTTGATTTCATAAACCGTCATCTTGAGCTGAGCGGCCTGGGGCTGCCCACGATTTGTTGCGACCGGAAATCATCTGGCGTTTTGCCAACCATCGTTGGGTTATATTGCGGCTGAATGAAAAACGGGTCGATTGCGCTCGGATTGTTACTGAGGCGTAAGGCGCAATGCTTATTTTTAAATGACAGGAACCACTAACTTTACGGCCCCGCCGGTTCCCCCTCGCAAACGGACACTTTACGATGTAGATTAGCTGCGAGTGGACTTTACTTGAAAGAACCCTCAATGGAAGTGCAGACATGAAACTTTCAGAGAAATCCGAGCTTGATCTAAGTCGAGATCGTTCATCTGAATCCCGCGTGCTGCTCATCGGCCATGATCGGAATTCCGAACCCCTCGAACAGCAATTGACGAACCTTCACTGCTCATTTACTCACGCCGCCGGAAGTGCCGACGCCCTTCGGCAACTGCGCGAGACTCCTTTTGCTGTCGTAATCACAGATCCCGATACCAGCATTCAGGAGGACCTCGCGCTGGTGGATGAAATCTGGCGCTTGAGGCCCAGCGTGCGCGTGATTGTTCTCGCCCCAAGCGGTACACCGGAGGACCTGATCGCAGCGTTGCGCCGACGCGTCTTTCTCTGCCAATGTGCCCCTTTTGACGAAAGAGAAATTGCAAGGTATGCGAAGAGTGCAATTGAAACAGACAATTCCCACGTCGGCATCGAGGTGCTTTCCGCTGATCGCAACTGGATCTCGGTTCGGATGAACTGCGACCTGTTGAATGCAGATCGCCTGACTGAATTCTTCAAGCAGTTCCAGATGACGCTACCGGAGCGGCCGCCTGAAGAGATGATGGTTGCATTTCAGGAAATCCTGAATAATGCCGTCGAGCATGGTGGTCAGAATGATCCTACAAAGCTATTAGAGATAGCCGCTGTGCAAACCGCGCGCGCATCTGTTTTCTATATCTCTGATCCGGGAAAGGGATTCCGTCCCGATAACATTCCGCACGCCGCAATCTCCTACTCGCCGGATGACCCGACGCGCCATATTGAGGTTCGTAACAGATCGGGAATGCGCCTCGGCGGATACGGAATTCTCGTCGCCAGCGGAATCGTGGATGAATTGATTTACAGCGACGTCGGAAACGAAGTGCTTCTCATCAAGCACATGGACAGCCCGGAGCGGCGCCGATCTACTTCAGAGGAATCATGGATACCGAGCAGAAAAAATGACATGTTGGAGTGTTGAGAGTGCCTGCTCAGGTCGTGGTTTATGACTGCGGCCCAGGTGTTGGCTGAAGGCAGGAGATGAAGGCACGGGTAGCGCACAATCCGCTCGAAACTCGAAAGAGCTGTCTGCTGCTCCCTCAACACGCGTTGTCCTGTTAGCATCCTTCGACTTGAATTCGCCTAACTGCCTGGTGCATCGGCAACCATCATTCGGCGCGTAGTGTGACAGCCGGTTCGACGCGCGTTCCAGCACGAGCGGGGATAAGGATTGCAACGAGAGCCACTAATGACAGAAGCAGCGGGACAAGGATGTACGTCCACGGGTCATATACGCTGACCTGGAACAGGAGCGTCTTCAGCATGCGCGATACTGCCAGTGCAGTGGCGAGCCCGACCGCCATGCCCACCAGCACCATGCGCAGGCCGTCCTTTGCGATCAGGCGCAGGATGTTGGCTCGCGTGGCGCCGAGGGCCATGCGTAGGCCGATCTCGTGTGTCCGCTGCATTGTCATAAACGCGATGAGGCCATAAAGGCCGACAACCGCCAGCACCAGACCCGTCAGAGCAAAAAATCCAAGCAGCGTTGTTTCAAAGCGCGGGCGGTCCGCCAGTCGGTTGAGGGATTGATTCAGGGGCTCCATCTCAACTGGAATGGTGCGATCGATGGAAGAAACCTCCGATCTGACCCACGGCTCAATCGCAGCCACCGGGAGGGCGCTATCCACAATCACCATCAAACGGTTTTCGCCCCAGTCGCCGGATACGCTCCGGCGGAGCGTGTACATCTCCGGATCACTCTGTTCAGTAAGTCCGTTGTTTTTTACGTTGTCTGCCACGCCAACGACTATGGCTCCGGCGCCGCTGACATGTGCGCCCGGCAGGAATTGCTTTCCAATGGGGTCCTCACCGGGAAACAGGCGCTCGGCCAATAACCGGCTAAGAATCACTTCGCGCTCATCTCCTGTGCGATCCTGATCTGCAAAATTCCGTCCGCGCACAATCGGAATGTTGAGTACGCGAAAATAGTCGGGCGTCACGGATCGGCCCACAACAGTTCCACCGGTCCCTGGAGGGATCGGTGGCTTGCCCTGCACGCACAGGTCGGAGAATCTAAAACCGTCTTGCCACCCTCCCGGTGGAGTAGAGTCCGTCATCCCCACTGCACGTGTGCCGGGCAGCCGCCGTAAAGATGATTCAAGACGAAGATAGAAGTCCATGACCTTCTGATTTGTGTTGTAGCGCCACCAGGGAAGCGCCACTTTCACGGTCAATACTCCACCAGTCTGCATTCCGAGATTCTGGTCTTCGATCTTTGTAAAGCTGCGCAGCAACAGCGCCGCACCTGAGAGCAGGATGATGCTGATGGCGATTTGCGTCGTGACCATGCTGCGCCTCAAAAAAGCGTGATTGCGCGACATAGATGCCTTGGCGTTCAGCGCGGCTAATCCTGGTTTCTGCAGCGCCGCAGCAGAACCGAAGATCACTCCGCAGAGGCACGAGACCAGAGCCGCAAACAGTGCAATACGCAGATCGAGATGGGCTTTGCTGATGAATGGGATTCCGGTCGGCGCGAGGCGGACAAACACCATGACGAGTGCCTGCGCTATAGCAAGCCCCGCTAGGCCTCCCGCGAACGAGAGCACAAGTGCTTCAGTCAGCGCCTGGCGAATTAGCCTGCCCCTGCTCGCGCCGATCGCCGAACGAACCGCAAGCTCGCGCTGCCGCCCCGCTCCGCGTGCCATCATCAGTCCGGCTACGTTCGCGCACGCAATCAGCAAAACCGCAAGGACAAACCCAAAGAGAACCCACGCGACCGGCCGCGCGTCCTGCGTCTCGCGATCGCGCAGCGTCCGGATGCTGAGACGAGTTTCACTTTTCGCCGAAGGAGGGAACCACTTGACGTCGCCGTTGAACAGAGGCAGCATCTGCGCGTACGCCTGCTCCACGCTGACACCAGGCTTGAGGCGCGCAAATACCCGTTCTGGGTAGCCGAAACCCCCATTGACTTTCTGCTGAATCGCAGGATCGAGGGCAAAAGGAGAGACGATATCTGCTGCTTCCAGAGTAGGAAACTGAAAATCCCTGGGCAGGATGCCCACAACTCGGGCGGGATTGCCATCCACATTGATCATCCGGTCCAGGATGTGCGGGTCGCCGTTGTAATGCCCCTTCCACAGCCCGTAGGAAATCATTACCACGGGAGGTCCGTTGGGGCGATCCTCCTCTGGCAGAAAGTTGCGGCCAAGAGCCGGAGAGATTCCGAATAAAGGAAGAAAGCTTGCCTGGAATGAGATGCAGCTCAGTTGCACTGGATCGTTCTCAACCAGGTCGCAATTGTGGACCCCTGTGTTCTGCGCCGCGAGAGCCGAAAAAGGGGTCTGATCCTTCTGCCATTCCACATAGAAGCGGCCCATCACAAACTCCTGCCGCTCCAGTGGGTGCACGAATCCCAGCGACACGATTCGACTCGGTTCCGCATAGGGCAAAGGCCGGAACAAAATGCGATCTACAACGCTGAAGACGGCCGTTGTCGCGCCAATGCCAAGTGCGAGAGTGATCAGCACGCTGATGGCAAACAGCGGATTGCGGCCAAATCCGCGAAACGCGTAATGAACGTCCTGCATTACCGTCCCGATCCACCACCCGGGACGCTGCCGCTCGCATTGTTCCCGCGTGGGCTCGATCCCGCCAAATTCAATCAGTGCCCGCCGGCGCGCTTCGGCTGGTTTCATTCCAGCCGCAATTCTGGTTGTGATCGCCTGTTCGAGATGAAACTCGATCTCTTCATTGAGTTCGGTGCGCCTTTTGCGAAAGATCAGGAAACGAAGCCGCGTCAGAAGTTCAGAGATCATGAGGACGCCTCCACAGCCCGGCCAAGGACAGACGCGATTGCCGAGGACAAGCGATCCCAGCTAGCCAACTCCTTCGCGAGTTGCTTCTTTCCTGTCTGGGTCAGGCGGTAATACTTCGCCCGCCGATTATTCTCAGTGATCTGCCATTCCGATCGTATCCATCCCTTGTACTCAAGACGATAGAGAGCTGGATAAAGCGAACCCTGCCCGATCTGCAAGACGTCTTTCGACAGTTGTTGGATACGCTGAGCCACGCCCCAGCCGTGCATTGGCTCAAGCGCGAGAGTCTGAAGAATCAGCAAATCCAGTGTTCCCTGCAGAAGGTCAGTTGATTGCGGCATCTTCTCCTCTCGACATTCGACAATAGCTTTACGCGCGTTCCTGTCGGATGTCAAGGGTAGTAGTATGGGGCAACTCTAGTCTCTGGAGCGGCCGCACTTGGCTCTCGATGGCGGAGTCGTGTTGGTTGCAAAGACTGGTCAGGGCTTCTGATATACGAGGAGATCCGTCTGGGTGGGGCTTGCCGGGAGCCCGGATTCCTCGTAGAGGGTATGGCCGTCGTCACTATGCCCTGATACAAGCCCCGTGATTTGGACGCTTGCAGCACGACTCAAGCCATGCCATCGACTCTAGGAGTTGACGGCGGCTTTGCGGGATTCCGTGTCGAAGATGGTGGGATCGGGCTCTTTAAAGAAGGCGGCGTGCAGGGAGCGGACGGCTTCGTCGGCGTCGTCTTCTTCGATCATGAAGCTCATGTTGATTTCGCTGGCACCCTGGGAGATCATGCGCACGTTGACGTGCCTGATGGCGCCGAAAACCTGGGCGGCCATGCCGCTTTGCCCGCGGATGTCTTCGCCGACGAGACAGACGAGCGCCTTTTTGCCTTCGTATTTCACATCGGCGAGCTGGCTGAGGTCAGCGGCGATGAGGGGCAGCTTGTCGTTGGAGTCGACCGTGAGAGAAACAGAAACCTCGCTGGTGGAGACCATGTCGACGGGGCACTGATGCTTGTCGAAGATGTCGAAGATGGCCTTGAGGTAGCCGTGCGTCATGAGCATGCGACTGGCGACGACGTCGATGATGGAGAGCTTCTTTTTGACTGCGATCGATTTGAAGGGGCTGCTGCAGTGGGGCGCGATGGAGATAATGCGCGTGCCTTCGTTCGACGGGTTCTTGCTGTTGAGTACCAGCACCGGAATGTTTTTGCGGACGGCGGGCAGAATGGTAGCGGGGTGCAGGACCTTGGCGCCGAAGTAGGCGAGCTCGGCTGCTTCTTCAAAGCTGATTACCTTGACGCGGAGGGCGTCGGGGCAGACGCGTGGGTCGCTGGTCATGATGCCATCAACGTCGGTCCAGATCTCGATGGCGTCAGCGGCGAGCGCTCCGCCGAGAAGAGCGGCGGTGAAGTCGGACCCACCGCGGCCGAGCGTGGTGGTGATGCCGGCTTCGTTAGAGGCGATAAAGCCGCCCATCACAGGAACCTTGCTCTGCTCGAGCAGAGGGCGCAGGTGTTCAGCGGCGCGTTTCTCGATGAGCACATCGAGGGGAACGGCTTTGCTGAATTGCGAATCGGTGACGATGACTTCGCGCGCGTCGACATGAGCGGCGTTGATGGTGCGCTCGGCAAAGGCGGCGGCGATGATGCGGCTGGAGAGTCGTTCGCCGTAGCTGACGACGAGGTCGGAGATGCGCGGCGTGAGCTCGAGGATGGCGGCCAGCCCACGGAGGATTTCATCGAGTGAGTCGAACTTCTGCTCGATGAGATTGCAGAGAGAAGCGGAGTCGGCTGGTGTCTTGATGAGCGCGCACGCGGTGTCGCGATGACGGGCGCGGAGG
>NZ_JBARMD010000397.1:0-11893 GCF_049802275.1 Occallatibacter sp.
CGGGCGCCGGCTTCATGCAGAAGTTGTGCCGCGATCGATCCGGCATTTCCGAAGCCCTGTACGGCAACGGTTGCACCCTTCAGCGGTATGTCGAGGTGTTCGCATGCGCATTGAATGGTGTAGAAACAGCCGCGTCCAGTGGCTTCATTGCGGCCAAGGGATCCGCCGAGGCTGATGGGCTTGCCGGTGACGACGCCGGGGATGGTGTAGCCCTTGGTCATGCTGTAGGTGTCCATGATCCAAGCCATGGTTTGCGAATTGGTGTAGACATCGGGCGCGGGAATGTCCTGTTGCGGGCCGATGAGCGGAAGGATCGCGCTGGTGTAGCGGCGCGTCATCCGCTCAAGCTCGCCCTGCGACATGTGTTTCGGATCGCAGGTGATTCCGCCCTTGCCGCCGCCGAACGGGATGTTCACCACGGCGCATTTCCAGGTCATCCAGGTTGCCAGCGCCTTCACTTCGTCGAGCGTGACCTGCGGATGGAAGCGAATGCCGCCTTTTGCAGGGCCGCGCGCCGTGGAGTGTTGAACGCGATAGGCTTCGAAACGGTGGATGTGGCCGTCGTCCATGCGCACCGGCACCGTTACGGTCAGCACGCGCTCGGGAAACTTGATCATCTCCCGTGTATCGTTGTCGAGACCCATGGCGTCCGCCGCGGAGTCAAAATTCTCCATCGCCATGTCATAGGCATTGTCTGCGAGTTTTGTTGCGAGCATCGTTGTTTCCTCCTTGCCTGCACCGTTTACCGCGCGGTTGCAGCAGGAGAGACGGGCTCCGCCTACATGGATCCAGCCGTGGAGACCAGTTCGTTCTCGTGCTTCATCCGTGATTGGTAAACCGGCGTAAGCCAGTTCCCGTAAGCCTGAAGATGACCGCGGGTCGCATCGAAATACAGCTTTTGTATTGCGTGCGTCACCGCTCCGATTACGCCATCTTTTACCTGGCGATGGTCGACGCGCACGATGGGTGCAACGCCGACAGCAGTGCCGGTAAAAAACAGCTCGTCACATATGTAGAGTTCGCTGCGGTCGATTGGCCTTTCGACAACGCGCAGCCCCAGTTCGCGAAACGCAAGTTCCATGATGCAATTGCGCGTGATGCCCTCAAGCGCGTTTTCGGTCACACAGGGCGTGATGAGCTTTCCGTCACGCACCATGAAGATGTTGCAGGTGGCGCCTTCGGCGACGTGTCCGTTCTCGTTGAGGAAGATGGCTTCGTCAAATCCGGATCGCCGTGCATCGTCGCTGGCGAGAGCGCTGTTCACATAGGCGCCACAGATTTTGGCGCGCGCCGGGATTGCGTTGTCTTCAATCCGACGCCAGGAGCTTACGCCCGCATGCAACCCCTTGTCACTGTGCAAATATTCTCCGAAGGGAAGAGCGACAACGGCGAAGGCGTCCTGGTCATCGGTGCTGACGCCGATGCGCTCGGCGCTCTTGTAGGCAAGCGGCCGCACGTAGACGTTGGTGTGGAACGCATTGCGACGCATTAGCTCTACAGTGATGGCGCACAGTTCCGGCACGGTGGCCGGGACATGGATGCGGAGGATGCCACAGTTCTTCTTCCAGCGCTCGTAGTGCTCGTGCGCGCGTAGGACAAACAGCTCGTCTTCGGTCGACACCCAGTGTGCGCGGATGCCCTCAAAGACGCCGGTCCCATAGTGCAGAGCATGCGTGAGGATATTGACCTGCGCGTCGTGCAACGGCATGTACTTGCCATGGAAGTAGACGATCAAGTTTGGATCGGCAGCGGCTTTCATACGGCAACCTCTTTCGGGGTCCCCGGCGACAGGTCTTGGTCGCTGGGGTGATTGCGCGACTCGCGATACAGTTCGCGCCCTCGCGCCAGGGCACGTTCGTCGAGCAGATACCAGCGTTCGGATTTGACCAGGCGGCGCAGAGCCGCATCGATGCTGGCTTGCGGCAGCCCGCCTGAGACTTCAAGCAGCGCGCCGAGCATGACCATGTTGGCCGCGCGTGGGTCGCCGAGTTCATCGGCGGCGCGGGTGAAGTTGAGTGCAAGCACGTTGACGTCGTTCCGCTCGCAGTCCTCTGGGAAGACATCGCCGTTGTAGATGACCCAGCCTCCGGGTTTTACACTCAGGTCGAACTTGCGCAGCGAAGGCTCATTCATCGCAACGAGGAAGTTCGGCACGGTGACGAGTGGCGAATCGATTGGTTCCTTCGAGACGCGCACATGGCAGTTGGAGGTGCCGGAACGCATTTCGGGACCGTAGGACGGAAGCCACGAGACTTCCAGTCCCGCGTCGAGTCCCGCTTCGGCCAGAACCTCGCCCAGCAGCAGGACACCCTGCCCGCCGAACCCCGCAACGCGTACGTGAAGGTCGACTTCGCCCGTCAAGTTGCATGGAGCGGGAGTTTCAGGCACTTCGTCATGTGCAATTCCAAGGATCGCGGGGATTTCTTCGAGCGCTGGCGCGAGGTTGGCTGCGGCGCGGGGCTCGCGGTCTTTCGTACGGTCGCATACCACGCCCAGCGGATACGTCTTCTCCATCACATCGCGGACCCAGTGCTGCGCCTCGATGGCAGACATCTTCCAGATCGTCGGGCAGGGCGAAAGCACCTCGATCATTGAGAATCCGAGACCATTCACCTGGTTTTCTACTGCCCGCCGGATGGCGCGGGACGCTTGCGCGATCTGCTTGTTGTCGCCGAGGCCGATGCGCTCAATGTAGACGGGTGCGTCGAGCGTCGCGAGCAGTTCGCTCATACGCAGCGGATAGCCTTCGTTCGCTGCACTGCGGCCGAACGGAGTGGTCGTACTTTTCTGGCCGATCAGCGTTGTAGGCGCAGCCTGGCCGCCGGTCATGCTGTAGATGGCGTTGTTGACGAAGATGACTGTGATGTTTTCACCACGATTGGCTGCGTGCAGAATTTCAGCGGAGCCGATTGCGGAAAGATCGCCGTCGCCCTGGTAACTGATGACGATGCTGTGCGGATGACTGCGCTTTGCCGCCGTGGCAACCGCGGGCGCGCGGCCGTGCGCTGCCTGGATATTGCCTACGTCGAAGTAGTTGTAGGCAAAGACGGAGCAGCCGACGGGACTGATGAGGATCGTCTGGTCTTGTATGCCGAGTTGGTCGATGGCTGCCGCCAGCATCTTGTGCACGATGCCGTGGCCGCAGCCGGGACAGTAGTGGGTTTGGTGCTGGAGTTCTTCCTTGCGCTCGTAAGTCTTGTAGAAGACCTTTGGCTTGGCATGTACGACTTCGTAATCGGATTCCAGATTAGACATGAGCCATCTGCTCCTTTTCCGCGCAAGCCTGCGCATGAGCCAGAACAAATTTAAGAACCTCTTCGTGCGATGGCACATTGCCACCCATTCGATTGAGGAATTCGACTGGACGTGAGCCGTTCAAGGCGAGGCGAACATCTTCGATGAGTTGACCATTGCTCATCTCAACGACGATGAAGGATTGGGCGTGCCGGGCGAGGCGCTGGAAGTCCGCAGTGGGGAACGGATAGAGGGTGATGGGCCGCAACAGACCAACCTTGATTCCCATTCCGCGAGCGTCTGCGACGACGGCCTTGAGGATGCGGCCGACAATACCGTATCCGACGAGAACGATGTCGGCATCTTCGGTGTACCAATGTTCTGCGCGGGTTTCGTACTTCTCGGCGCGGCGGTATTTTGCTTCCAGGGCGTTGTTATGCGCTTCGAGGTCGTCTGTGCCCATGTGCAAAGAGGTGATCATGTTGGCGCGCGACTCGGCGGTTCCGGCTACGGCCCACTCGGGCAGCGGCGGCAGTATTGCTTTCTCTGCGAACTCGACGGGCTCCATCATCTGGCCCACGAAGCCGTCGGCGAGGATTACAACGGGATTGCGATAGCGGTCGGCGAGTTCGAAAGCAAGAGCCGTCAGGTCTGCCATCTCCTGTACAGAGTGGGGTGCGAGCACGATGGTGCGGTAGTTGCCGTTGCCTCCGCCTTTGACTACTTGGTGATAGTCACTTTGCTCTGAGGCGATGTTGCCGAGGCCGGGGCCGCCGCGCGTGATGTCGGCGATGACGCAAGGCAGCTCGGCGCCAGCCATGTAGCTGATTCCTTCCTGCATGAGACTGATGCCGGGACCGCTCGATGCGGTCATGCAGCGCACGCCAGCAGAGGATGCGCCGTAGAGCATGTTGATCGCGGCCACCTCGCTCTCGGCCTGCAGGAAGACTCCGCCCACTTGCGGAAGATAGAGCGCTGCGGCTTCGGTGATTTCGCTGGCCGGCGTGATGGGATATCCATAGAATGCGCGGCAGCCGGCAAGAATCGCGCTCTTCACGATTGCTTCGTTGCCCTTCATCAGTTGCTTGCGCATGCGAGTGCCTCCTGATGCTGCACGGCTGCACCTGGACGTAGACGGAGAACCGTAATGGCGCCGGGCTCAGGGCACGCCATAAAGCAGATTCCGCAACCGGTGCAGCCTGTTCCGTTGTAGGTGGCGGTGCGATAGCCGTAGTGATTGAGCTCCTCGCTCAGATGAATTGCCTTGGGCGGGCACGCCTCGATACACATCCCGCATCCCTTGCACTCGTTTACGTCCACGCGCAGCAAGCCTCTAGCCCGCTTTTCCGGGCTAGTCTTCCCTGGGCTCGTCTTCCCTGGGCGTTTCTTCTCAGCGACTGTCATTGTTCGCTCCTCATCATTGCTGCCTCACGCGTACGCTAGCGTCTTGTGTTCCAGGTAGTGCGCGCGCACTGCGAAATCTTCGAGTTCCTGCCGGAAGCGTGGATCGGCGATGCCGATGAGCGCTTCGGCGCGTTCCCGCAACGTTTTGCCGTGCAGGTACGCAATTCCATGTTCAGTTACGACGTAATGAACGTCTGCGCGCGAGGTCACAACTCCCGCACCTGGCTCTAAAACCGTCGCGATGCGGGATACTGCATCGCGACATGCCTTTGAAGGCAGTGCAATAATCGGAATTCCCCCGCGCGACCGGGCTGCACCGCGGATGAAATCAAGTTGGCCGCCGAATCCGCTGTATGGTTTCGTGCCAATCGAATCAGCACAGACCTGTCCGGTCAAATCCACCTGCAAAGCGGAATTGATGGCAACCATGCGATCGTTTTGCGCTACGACAAACGGATCGTTGGTGTAGGCAATCGATCGGAATTCGAAGCTTGGATTCTCGTGAATGTAGTCGAACAGTTTCTGCGTGCCGAGAACGAATGCCGCGACTGCCTTGCCGCGATGGATCGACTTGCGAGCTCCGTTGATCACTCCCGCTTCCATCAAGTCGACGACGGCGTCGGGACACATTTCGGTGTGAATTCCGAGATCTCGCTTGTCGCCAAGGCAGCACAGAACTGCTTCGGAGATGCCGCCAATGCCCGTTTGCAGCGTTGCCCCGTCAGGAATAAGGGATGCTACGTTGCGGGCGACATTCAGATGCACCTCTGTAGGGGGTTCGGTGTGCAGTTCAAGCAATGGCCGTGAAGTCTCGACGAAGGCCGAAATCCGGCTGACATGGATAGATGTGTCGCCATGCGTGCGCGGCGCGCGATCATTCACTTCGGCTATAACGGTCTGCGCGCAACGAGCCGCAGTCATGGTGCAGTCGACTGTGGTGCTGAGACTTACGAATCCGTGGGCGTCGGGCGGCGTCACCTGCATCAGCACGACGTTGAGCGGAAGAGCCCCGGTTTCGAAGAGGGACTCGATCTCACTGAGGAAGATTGGCGTGTAATCGGCGCGGCCTGCAATTACCGATTCACGCACGTTTTCACCGAGAAAAAGGCCGCGATGACGGAAGTGGCCTTCGTACTCGGGTTTTGTGTATTCAGCCGCGCCGAGGGTCTTCATGTGGACGAGCTCCACATCGCGAAGCTCCGGCGCGCGCGCGACCAAAGCGTCAATGAGCGGCTTCGGTGTTCCACAGCTCGGTTGGATCCAGACTCGGTCTCCAGAGCGAACAGCTTTTACCGCCTGCGCGGCGCTCTTGCACTTACCCCGGTATTCCTCTCGCCAGTTCACAATCTTTCGTCTCCGGACCGTTTTGCTTAACAATCTCAAGGCTTGCTCTTACTTAGACCGTCAGAGAGCATCCCCAAAGCCCGGAATATATTGCGCTCGCTTTTCGAATCCGGACTGTGACCGCGGTCACTTCTGGCTATAAGAGGAGGGCGACAAACGTACATATGTGGAGCGCCGTCTCCACCGGCAAAACGAAGGAAAACAGCCTCGCAAAGTTGCATCTTGAAGGTGACGGGGAATGTTGCCGAACCGGCTTCGGTCGGATGGCGTGAGGGTTCGATAGACGCCTGGAGATCACGAACTTGTGCTCGTCCGCGAGCACGCACTTTCGGCAAAGTACAACCTAGCTCACTTTGCATCACATCTGACTTGCTGTAAGCGATTGCGCGTTTGATCCAGGAGAGAAAATATATGAAACTTACAGTATCCCATTCCCCGTTCCTGCTGAGCTCGGCCGCCATTCTGGCGGGAGCCATGGTTGTTGCAGGCTGTAACAAGCCATCCCACCCCGATGAGAAGTCAGCCGTCACAGATTCACTCAAGAACAACAACCTGAGCGCCGTGAGCGTCTCCCAGGACAGGGAAAAGGGTGTCATGACGCTTAAGGGCAATCTGGACTCCCAGGACATGAAGAACCAGGCTGCGAACGTCGCCAAGCAAGCGGCGCCCGACTATACCATTGCTGACGAGATTGGGGTGCGGCCTCCGGGCGCGAACGAAGCCGGTTCAGTGGCTTCAAACCTTGACAGTGCAATTGAAGACAACTTCAAGGCAGAGATCAAGGCACATGCCAACCTGGACGATCAGAGCATCAGCGGCTCGGCGAAGAACGGCACACTTGTGCTGAAGGGATCGGTGAAGACGGCCAAGCAGAAGAAGGAGGCCGAAGACCTCGCCAAGAAGGTGCCGAACGTGCAGCAGGTGGTAAACGAAATCGAGATCAACCCCAAGAAGCACTCGACCACGACATCGTAAGGAAACAGCATGCTTATTCTTGACTCTGTCCTGTCCAGGATGGATGGAAAGCCTGAAGAGTAGATAGCCTATAGCCCATACGCCGCTTTGTAATTGGTGAGCCCCGCCGGCTAACGATCGGCGGGGCTCTTCTTGTGGAGTCCATATTCGGAATACAGCAGCCAGGCATTCCCAAGTTGGCATCGAAATTCTGATTTCCGCGCCGGCCCGGCCTAATCGAGGGCGTCGGAGCTGAAGATCGAGATACGCGTTTCTACCTTTGCTACCTTTGGGGGCTGCAGATGTACTGGATTTGGCTTCGGTTTCTCGAACCTGTCTTTTTGGGATTTGGGCTGGGCATCCTGGCGATGGTCTTGCACGAATGCGGGCATCTTGCGATGGCCGCGGCACTGGGTGTGCGCATAAAACGAATTGGAATTCAGTGGAAAAAGGGTCTATTTACGGTTCGGGAACGAGGAACTGTGAATCAGAATCTTCTGATATCGCTGGCAGGTCCATCGGTGAATCTGCTCCTGATTGCCGTTGAACCCTGGTTTCCAATGTTCAGCCTCGCCAATCTGTGCTGTGTACTTGCGAACATGCTGCCTATTGAGGGTTCAGACGGGTTTCGGGTGGCGGACTGCTGGCGACGGATCCGGGAAGGAGAACTGGTGAATTGAGGCTGAGGCCAGGTAACTAATCGTGATCCGCCCGGTTTGACGCAGGGTCCATGGTCCCCCGTTTGTTTCCGTCTAAGATGCCTGCTTATTTGTGATTAGCATCACATGAAATCGGCCTGAAGGGCAGGAGTGCACGATGGAAGTTGTACTTTTGTTACCACGATCGTGCGATGCCCAGGTGGGGATAAGTGGCTAGACTCTCAATCGTGGAGAAACTTCTATGAGAGAGAACGTTCATAAAGACGTTTACCGATTCGCATACGACGAGGCATCTTCCGAATTGCGCAAAATCCTGAAAGCCTTTGAGCAACTGTGCGCCCAGAAGAACCGCGTCGAGAAACTCATGGAGGTCCTCAAGCCTGAGATTGGCATGCCGGAGCTGGAGAATAACGAAGGCCAGGTCAAAAGAACGACACACCTGCCCTACTGCACAGTCGTTACTCGCCTTACTGTTCTTTAGAAGCCTTACCTAAATCGGTGTTTCCCCGCAATATCAGCCGGACGCGACCCCAGACGTGTCCGGCTGAATTATCTTTCTCTTCGCCAAAGTCGATCCGTTTTACCGCAACCGGCTGATTGTAAAGAAGATTCTTCCCGATCTCCGATTCTTGGACGGCTAGCGTTTCTCGTTCGAATCCAAATCGCCGGAAGGGCTCTGTGACCACGACCAGAGCGAACCCAGCAAACGGCCGGGCGATTGTCGCAGGTTTCGATTGAATTTAACTCACGAACTTGAGAAAATCCTTTGCTACGACGGGTTTCCGACCAAGGGAGCCGAGCGCGAGAAAAGGGCGCGGGCGTATTGCGGCGCCGCCTTCCCTGAGACCGTGGATTTATGGATGCCAGATTCCTTTGCGTGTACAACCTGGCGCGAGAAGTTTTCCTCAGCTCAAACGTGACTGTCGCCGACTGTGCGGACCAGCCACTGAAGATGCTGAAGGTGCTCGTGAGCGGGCTCGCGCTGGACGCTGAATCCGGGTTCTGGGTGTCTCCTCTGTCAGCAGCGCCCCCGGTTCCGCGACTCTTCCCGTTTGACCTGCTCTATCTGGACGAAAATCAGCAGATTGTGGACGCGGTTGAAGTTCATCCCGGAGTCGACTTTCCGCCGTATCACCGTGAAGTTGCCAGCGCGCTTGTGTTGCCTCTCCAGACAATGCAGTCCACGCAGACAGGAAGGGGAGATCGACTGATCATCGGACTCGAAGAAGAAATTGAAACGCAGATTGCAGCTCTCAATGCACTCTCAACCCAACCAATCGCGTTGAGTTCGAGACCTTCCCGCAGAAGGGTTCGAGAAGCAAAGTCTCCGAGCAGCCGCGAGGCGGCGTTTTCAAGATTGGAAAGCGCTGTATTTACGGCTCATGTCTCGTCGGCTGCAATTGCCGTACCCGAAAACATTGTGATGATGGCTGATGGGCTGGATGCCGACGCACCGGCGCCGGGGGCCGCTCTTACGAACGGCCTCGCGGTGACAGTGGATGATCCTTGGGCAGGGGCAGAGCCGGCTCAGTCCGATTTTTCACTGATTGCGGCACAGTCTCCGATCAGTGACGCCGGGATCCTACCTTCCGCAGAGATGCCGGTCATCTCGATCACGGAAGTGGTTTTGCAGAGGTCGTTGAGCCAGGCTCCTGTCATCAATGGCCAGCATGGGGGTGTAGAAGATCTATTTTCGAACTGGGTGGATGCACCGCCAACGGCTTCGGCATGGATGGAGCGGAATGGGGTGTCGCAAGGCAACGGGGCCCACACGCTTCCGCCCGTTTCTCGATCGGCGCCTGAGCGGGCGAAGGCGCAGGAGCAGAATGTCGCGGCAGGGCGCAAAACGGCAGCGCAGCCTAAAGATGAGCCGGAAGTATCTGCGAAACACAAGGATATTGCCGCAGTTCCCGCGACTCAAAGGAATGCGACGGCTTGGAAGCCGCAACATCCGGCCACGGGGGATTTCACGCCGATTAATGCGCCCGTGGCAATCTCTGGTCCGACACGCACCCCGATTCCGCAGCAGCCCATTGCCACGACTTTCACGGTTGCGCAATATGGGTTGTGGCGAGCGAACGGGATCAATCACGTTGCAGAGCAAGGACCTCGTGCGGAGCGACATGCGAATTCCGTAGCCAACGGCCGATCGAGTAACACCGCTAAGATCGAGCCCGATTCGAGGCAGGCTGGGATGGCAGATGTGCCAGATCCCGGCCTGGAAGATTTGATGGCATTTGAAGCGCTCCAGGCTTCTGCCGGCCTGGTGACGTCCCCTCAAGAGAGGGTTCTCGCGTCAGCAGCAGCGAAGTCAACGCCCTTGGATGATCTAGCGAAGAACGCCATCGACCAACCTCCAGACTCGGCGGCTGGCTTTGCGGAACAGCTCCGGGTGGCAAGGGCTGCCATTGTGGTGCCGGACAAGGCGAAAAGACCGCGACGCGAAGCTCCTGCGCCAGACGACTCTGAGCGGAGTGAGGAAGCGGGGGAAAAGGCGGCGGTTGACTCCAAGGCCGTCGTGCAGGGCCAAACCGATGTCTCGAAACAACCGGACGAAAAGAACGATGCCGCTTCGTCTGCGCGCGGCGAGCTTTCGTTAACCCTGCCTCTTCCCGGCATTCGCAAGTCGGAGGAGAAGGGGAAGCTGAAGATCTCAATCCAGCGTGTGGACGCCAACGGGAAAGCCAAGGAACAGCCACTCAGCCTGGGAACACGATTCCGGAGGTGGCTCAATCCGGTCGCTCCCGTGAACAGCGATCGGCGAAAGGCGCATCGGCGTTATGTGCCGGGGATGGTCGCTCACTACTTCACCGGCGGAGCGCCGAGGCCGCATGATGTTGCAGACATCAGCATGACCGGCTTTTATCTGCTGACTGAGGATCGCTGGATGCCGGATACGATGATCCAGATGACCCTGCAGAAGCCGTGCGCAAAGGGAGAGCGGAAGCAGTCCATTACGGTCCTTTCGAAGATCGTTCGTCGGGGATCGGATGGCGTGGCTGCCCAGTTTGTCATGCCGGAGTCGCTTGACCCGCAGAGCCACGACGTTCAGCCGTCGCAGGCCACGGATCGATTCACACTTGCCCGTTTTCTCTGATTGGCACGGCGATTTTTCAGGAAATCTGGCCAATCATCCAAACCATGTAAGACCTTGGTAACCGGTTCTGCAGTTCTTTTGCAGTATCTACATTCAACTCATTGAGTATAGGAATGCTTTTTAGCCGAGTGCTACGTTGAAATGGCTGGTTACTGGCCCCTGTTTGCACTGGTGTGCTCGAAAGAAATCTGCGACCATGGACGTGCTGATCAAGGACGGGCCGAAGAAGGCTGCATCGACTCCCCGCCTCGCTGAGATCAATGTTATTCACTCCTCGATCCCACCGTTGGAGAAGAACATGACGGCTTCCCTCCCAAAAGAACCAATCATGAAGCGGTTGATGCGTTGGCTTGTTCCCGACCAGCGCGTAGCCAACCGCCATACGATGCCGCCGGTGATTGGCTGTCTCGGCTTGCTCCGCACGTCGAGGGAGTACAAGATCGGCGACGTCAGCATCGGAGGGTTCTTCATGATTACAGAAGAGCGGTGGATTCCCGGCACGGGATTTCCAGTAACTCTTGTGCGTACAGACGATGCCGCCAGTGGCCAAACGCTGACAGTGTTCTCGACTGTAGTGAGGAACGGGGCGGATGGCGTGGGGTTCACGTTTCTTCCCTCGGGGGACAATGAGCAACACGACGGTTATGTCTACGGGACGACGCGGCTGGATTTAACAAAGCTTGCGCAGTTTCTGAAGGGGCTTCCTTTGACCGAGGGGAACGCCGAGCCTTGGAAGCGCGCTTCGTAGCGGCGACTTACGTCGATTTCCACTGGCCAGAAAGTGCTTGACGGTTCCCAGGTTGCTTGGGGATCCGCTTCCGCTGCGATGCGCTTCGCAGGGGCCGTGACAAGATCAACCTCATACATTTCAAACCGAAGCCGATACAGACAGGAGAGGTGCGCATGGCCTTTTCTTGCCTTGGATTCAAAGCGGAATTGCTCCTGTTTCTCTTCGGACCTGTGGGGACACTACTCGTGACGGCCGAACTTTTAGAGCGGCTGAACCGATTCATATCGAGAGGCTGACTGTGCGCCATAAGATAGCGGGAGCGCTGCTACTCCCCGCTATCTCAGGATCTGACCAATCCTAGTTGCGTCCGTGCTCGTCGCCAGCGTCTCTATAGGGTGAGGTCAGCCAGGGCGCGTCCCGACCGGTCAGTTGAATGTCCATTTCAACGATTTCTCCAGCGGAATCGCCATC
>NZ_JBARMD010000398.1:0-8252 GCF_049802275.1 Occallatibacter sp.
CATTTCCACGCGGCTTGAGCGGGTTTCAATTTGTGCTCGACAGCCTGATGCTCTTCGGCATGAGCGAAGAGGATGCTTTTCACCTGACGGGGGAGGCGCTTGAGCGTGTTCAGCTCGACGGCGAAGCATCGCATCGCAAGATTGCGGGATACAGCAAGGGCATGCGGCAGAAGATCAGGCTGGCCCAGGCGATTGCGCATCATCCGCGGGTGCTGGTGCTGGATGAGCCGCTGAACGGACTGGATCCGATGGCGCGCGCGGAATCCCTGGCGCTGTTTCAGGAACTGGGGCGGCAGGGAATGCATGTGGTGATATCGAGCCACATTCTCGACGAGGTCGATCGCATTTCCGATCGCGTGGTGCTGATCACAGGCGGGTATCTGATCGCGCAGGGAAACATCCACGATGTGCGGAAGGAAGTACGCGATAAGCCGATGCAGGTGCTGATTCGCTGCGACAGTCCTGAACTGCTGGCTTCGAAAATGTTTGCGGTGAATCATTGCGTTGAGGCGCGGTTGCATGCGGACGGGCGCGGGGTATTTTTGCGCACGGGAGACATCGACCAGTTTTACCGGCTGTTGAACGAAATAGCAGTCGAGGGGCTGGTGAAGATTGATGCAGTGGCGCCGGCCGACGACAATGCGAATGCCATCTACCAGTATCTGATCGGTTCGGACGGGAGCCCATCATGACGCAGCAGAGTTTCAGTCACGCGATTACGATACTGCGGCAGCAGCCGTGGTCTCTATGGTGGATACAGGCACGGCGACTGACGCGCATTGAGATCCGGCGCAACCTGTTTACGCGGCGGGCATGGTGGATTTATTTTCTTGCGTTCATTCCGACGGTCATTCTTTTGATTCACCTGCTTATTGATTCGCATTCCGGATCGGGCATGAGCGATGACAGCGCGATACTAGCGGGCGTGGTGCAACTCTATTACGTACGGCTGGGCATCTTCTTTGGGTGCCTGGGGATTTTTTCGCGTCTGATTCGCGGTGAGATGATCGAGCGGAGCCTGCACTATTACCTGCTGTCACCGGTACGTCGTGAAGTGATCCTGCTGTCGAAGTTTTTTGCGGGAGCTGTGAGCGCGGTAGTGCTGTTCGGCTCTGCCATGATCGCGGATTTTGTGCTGATGTATGGGGGGTATGGTGCGGGGGGCTGGGACTTCATGCTGCATGGTCCCGGGCTCGGGCAGATTGAGTCATACCTGCTGATCGTTGTGCTCGCCTGCCTGGGATACGGTGCGATTTTTCTGCTGCTGAGTTTGATGTTTCGCAATCCCATGCCGGGCGCGATGCTGCTGCTGGGGTGGGAGGCGATCAATCCGGTAATGCCGTCGCTGCTGCAGAAATTCAGTGTGGCCTCGTATCTTCGTCACCTGATGCCGGTGAGCGTTCCCGCGGAGGGCATCTTTGCGCTGCTCACGGTAGAAACCGAGCCCGTGTCGGCATGGGTGGCGGTGCTGGGACTGCTGGCGCTAATCGCGGTCGTGCTTACGTATACGTGCTATCGGATGCGGCGGCTGGAGATTCGCTACACGACCGACTAGTACCCATGACCATGAAGGTCATTTCTAGAATCCCAAGTCTCAAAATCGAGACCCGGGGCACCCAGCTAAACATCCGAGTGAAATGCCGGAAGACGAGATCGAGCGATGGAGGCGGCCAGAGCTTTCACGCCGCGCAAGTCGATCTATCCGGTACCAAGGGTGGGGAGGGCATCGACGCGGAAGAACGCGCCGGAGCGGTTTCCAGAGGGAAGCGCGGCTTGCAGGGAAAAGCAGTGAACCGCCCGGGAGGGGCGGTTCGGTGATTGCTCGCTGCTGCTGACGGGTTTAGAACGGTATGTCGTCGTCGGAAATTTCGGCGGACTGGCTGTATTCGTCGTGGCCGGCGGCGGGGCGCTGGTCGGCGGTAGCCGCCGGGCCGGATTGACGGCTGTATCCACCGGAACTCGTACCACCGTCTTCACGGCCAGAGAGAAGGGAAAGATCGTTCACGATGATTTCGGTGCGATACTTCTTCACGCCCGTTTCTTTGTCGTCCCAACTGCGTGTCTGGATCTTTCCCTCGACATAGAGCTTTGATCCCTTCTTGACGTAATCGCGCACTATCTCGGCGAGTCGTGTGAAGGCGACCATGTTGTGCCACTCAGTGCGGTCCTGCCAGTTGCCCTGTGCGTCTTTCTGGCGGTCGCTGGTTGCGAGTGTAAAGTTCGCCACCATGGTGCCGCCGCCCGTGGCACGGATCTCGGGGTCTTTGCCAACATTGCCCAAAAGAATGACTTTATTTACCGACTTTGCCATATACTTGTTCCCCCTGTCTCCTGCCAATTTCTCGTGTCACGTGCCGAAACTTGGTGTCAAGTACGGCCAAAATCTCGTGTCCAGCCAAAATCTCGTGTCAGCAACCTTTAAATCTAAGCGACTCTAGGAGATTGTGGCCAACTGGTCAGGAAACAGCTTTTCCTTTCGTCAGATCTCTTTGACCAAAGTATATGTGAGCGGACAGAAAGTGATCAAAGATATGGGGCCCGATGCAGTTTGCCGGTCGTCACCGCACTGTTGTTATCCGGCGGTCTGAGTATTAACTGCAAAAAGGGACCACCCTTCGGGCTGTCGAGGCAGAACGGCCGACCGGCCATTTTATGGGTGGAAAAACTTCTCCAATAGTAGCGGCAAGTTCCTCGTCGGGAGACAATTCGGAGGGATCTTCTTGTTATTCATTAGCGATCCATACCCGCAGGAGATGGCAATAACGGTTGGCCGGTCATAGTTCTGCAACGCCGGAAACGCACTTTGGCCGACGGATTCGGGGAGCGCCGTCGAGTACCAGACGCGGCGCCCGCTCGGAGTTTGTTTCGCCGCAAGCGATATGAACGTTTCTACCGGGGAGATGCTGCAGGTTGTGATGTAACCCCGGAGGATCACACCACGACATGCAAACCTAGTCGCCCTTGTCCCTCTGGAGGATGGTTGCTAACCTGCAGCGTTGCTGTCGATCTTGTTGGCAGCAACGCATCCGGATTCTGTGGCCGATCAGAGCATGGCAACAGGGATCTGGGCCGCGACATGATCCCGAGCGCCAAAAGTTCTGGGGCACTTGTGGGACCGTTTCCTACGAGCCCACGGGCAGCAGCCGCGCCACGGTCAGCCGGCTTTGAATTGATCCGAAGATCGCCGGAAGGGCCAGCTTAGTCCCCGGGCAGCTTGAGGAAGTGTCGGCATAAAAGTCAGACGGCACGGTAGCCATTTGCTGGAGTTCAGAGCAGGCAGTAATAGCTGGGCTATCCGTCGAACAGGTTCCGCTCGTTCCTGCGTTGTAGGCGACTGTGAACACTGTTGTATCCGGGACGTTATTTGAAACCCAGTTTGCCGCCGTAATCGACTGGTGACACTCATCCTTCGCGGAGGGGTAGAGGCCGGTAGATGTGAGATTTACAGACGGGTCGAATTGGGACGACTTTGAGGTTGCGTCGCCGTCGCTCATGATGATCATTGCATTCTTCGAATTCGGAACTGCCAGTGCCTGGGCAGCCAGCGACGAGCCTGCCGCATAGATCGCACTGGCGAGATACGTCCCTTCGCCACCTTTAGCCTGCATACCTTTACAGCCCGTCGCCGCGCCTGCGACGATCGCCAGGAGGGAATTGTTGTTGTATGTACCGTTGGCGCCAACTGTCTGGTTATTTGAACTCCAATCGCTGCCGTAACCGTTGGTGCCGTAACCGCTGGTGCCGCCGATCGTAACCTGGTAGGTCGGTGTTGAGCTGGTCGACACTGGATTCGTCCAGGTGCCACCGACGGCGGGCGCGGTGTACGGCACCGGGGTCGGAGCACTGCCATTGCACGTCGTATCCTGACTGGCCTTGTTCGCCGGAATATTCGGATACGTGAAGATGCTCACTCCGTCAAACCCTGTGCAGTTCGTGCCTGTGCTGGTAGATGTGCACGGCTGCAAGGCTTTGAGCAATGTCTGCACGCCCAGCAAAGCGCATTGCATCTTGGTCGGCGACGATCCATAGCCCGTGCAGCCGCCAGGATCAGGGCTGGTCATGGACGCCGTCGTGTCGAGAACAATCGCAATGTTGTACTTCTGCGCTGCAGCGCCCGCCATCAGCGCGCTGGAAGCGGCCTTCAGAGTGATACTAGGAATGCCGATGATTCCTCCAAAAAATGTAGGCACAGTTACAGTCTGGGCTACAGTGACCGCATTCGCGGTGCCACCTGCTGCCACGCAAGGCACACCGGCGTTTGAACCCATGCTCGAGCAATAGACCTTGGGATAGCCGGTCTGCATTGCCGCCTTCGGAAGAAACGAATTACTCGCATTGTATTTTCCAGGCACCGAACTGAAGAGAGTCGCCTGGTTAATAATAGCGGTGGATGTCTGGGTAGTGTCTGACATGAGCTGAACCCCAGCCATCGCCGCAGAATCACACGAGGCCTGCAGCATGTGATAAGCGATAATCCCACGTCCGACGTCTACAACAATCGCTGTGAAGCCGCCAAACAAGATCAAGAGCAGGGCGAACCAGGGAAGAACCTGCCCTTCCTGGCGCTCTATGATGCGGGTCAATTTCGTGCACAAGCTCATTGAATTCGTTCCTCGAGTCTGCCGGTTTCCGGCAACTGTCACTGAATGATTTCCGTGGTTGAAGCTACCAGGCTCAGAGCGTGATTGCTCCAAAACACGACGAACGGAGTAAATGGGCGGCTTAATTGCACTGTCACGATCCCGCCTCCGCTACCCATATTCCCGGATCCGCCGGTGGCGCAGCTGGTACCTGCCCCAAACCCTGCTGCCCCGTTGTTGGATGTATAGGTCGCCGCGGTGCCCGTTAGTGAGGGCTGAATCGTGATCGAGTACGAGATTTGGGAAGCAGGTATACCTACCGCGGCAGCCTGGATCTGAACGGCGGCCATGGCGCAGGGGTTCGTCGTCGTACCGTTCGAGAAGTTCCCCTGGTTGATGGCCACATAGCGCGCGCCTATATCAGCCGCATGCGACAAAACCAGGTAGTTGTTCAGCGCGATCCCGAACGATGCCATGCCGGTGATCAGTGTCAGCATGATCGGCACAACCAACGCCATCTCGACCAGGGCACCGCCTTCGCTGTCAGAATTCAACAGGCCCTTAAGCCGGCGAGATACGCGCGGGTTCCCTGACAAGATTCTCCTCAATAAATCGTGCATATTCGAACCTGCTCCTTGAAGTAAGAGAGTCGTTCTTCGAGGGATCCGACTTTCCATTTCGTCGCTTAACAATTGCGTGAAAGTCCCAAACTGCTCCAGCGCCCGTATCGGAATCTTCCTGGGGGAAAAGGGGCCCTATGCTTCCTGCTCTTCCAATGTCAGGCAGTTTGTTATATGAGGAGGAAGGTACGTCGTTTCTTTACATGTCGGAGAGAATAGTTGAACCAGAGAGGTCAAGAGAGATAACCAAAGTAATGTGCATCCTCACTGGCGCAACATACTCAGCCATGGATCACATTCTAATCGAGCCCGTTCCTGCATCTTTGAACGTCACTAAAAAATGAGCTTCACCGCGAACTGCATAACACGCAGGCCGCCGGCGGAAGTGATGGAACCAAAGGAGCCAGAATTGCGGCTACCATTCGGATTACTATAGTGCGGGGTGTTGAGCAGGGTGAAGCTTTCCGCACGGAACTGCAGATTCAGCCTCTCCACAATCGAGAAATTCTTCATGAGCGAGAGGTTGACGTTGGTATAGCCTGGACCGCGAACCAGATTCCGCCCCGCGTTGCCGGGAATCGGGTCGCTGTTGCTCTGTCCCGGCACGTTGATGAACGCCACGGTATGGAACCATTCCGTGATGTTGCGCTTTTGGCGCGGCAACGTGGGATTCTGGCCGGGCACCACGTTCGGTCGCAGCCCAGTAACAGAGCGCAACGGGTCGTTGATGACCCATTGCGAAGATATGATCGAGAACCACCCCACACGCGCCGAAACAGCACCACAGTTTCCTTACAGCCCTTGAAGACAATTCTTCGAATCATCTTGAGTCGACGTTTGCGGAGCGCGCGTTTTCGTGAGCGAGTGGCAGTCTCATGGCCGCCAACTGGTAGGCTGGTGCGCTCGCGAACGCAGCGGCAGCGAAAAACCAGATGTACCAGGTCAATGCAATCAACCGCTCGGAAAGCAGACCCTCACCCACGACCCAGATGGAAGCATCCCCAGCCAGTGTCGTCACGATCGCAATTACATACATACCCCAGCATTGCGAAACCAGGCCCAGTCCCACACGAATCACAGACCGGCGAATCATGACTGCCTGAATGAGAAGAAGGGACAAAACCGGATCGCTCAGCCAGAGTATTGCTTTGGTGAGAGGCGGTGGTTCAAAGTTCGGGCCGACGTATCCCACAATGTTTGCGACTTCCACCAGGGTGGAGGCCACGATCAAACAGATGAACAACAGGTCTGTAAGCGACAAGCCGCCGAGTACGCCGAATTTCTCCTGAATCGTCAAAACGCGGATCAAAGCAACCAATAAAAAAAACATCGCGAGTGGTCCGCCTATCACCTCGCCCGCCTGCGCAAGCCCCGCCGGTAACAGAACCGCCAGGACCGAAGATCCGCCTGGGAGTGAGACGCCGCGCCAATGATCGAGGGATATTAAAGCGTTCCCAACAAATCGCGAGAGCGATGACAATGCAATAAATGTCCACGCCATCCGCATTGGCTCATCGGCTTCAAAGCCGGCCCGGCATTCAAGTGCAAGGTAGAACTCGGCAGACGCTGTCAGCAGGAAGAATAGCGTGCCGAGAATCAAAAAGTACCAGGTCAGAAAGCGATAGCTGCCGGTGATTAGAAAATGGAGATAGGCAGCCATTCCGATTGCATAATGGATGGCGCATACTCTCCAGATCCATCGAACGAAACGCGGCATCCGGCGAGCCTACAAGTCGCTCAACACACGCCGTGAAAGCTCAACCATTGCCCGGCGCCCCAGGAAGGCGGTCAGCAACGGTGTAGACGTTGCAAGGGAAACGTCCTCAACGCGACTCGACAGAACGGCAGAAGCTTGACGACCGATGCAACGATCCAACCATGAGAGTAGCCGCTCTCGCACCAGATTTTGCTCCTGGTTGATTGCGCAGGTGCCCGAGGAACCGAACCAAAGGCCGCTCCATGAAAGCATTTTTCTGGAGAGCTCATCAGCACCGCGATCTTCGCTGGACTGCACAGCTAAGTTGGACGATGGCGTAGAGTTCTCG
Organism: Occallatibacter sp.; assembly: GCF_049802275.1. NCBI lineage: Bacteria > Pseudomonadati > Acidobacteriota > Terriglobia > Terriglobales > Acidobacteriaceae > Occallatibacter > Occallatibacter sp. Next base: position 7,246 of record NZ_JBARMD010000398.1, read on the forward strand.
TCGATTGTCGATGATGTTCTCCGCCCCTTCACTACCGCCCCCCTCTTGGCCGAAGCGCGAGACGCATTTTCTGGCTAACTCGATGCAGAAGAGCTCCCACGGTTCCCGGTCGAATCGACATTGCGTCCGCAATTTCAATATAGTCTAAACCCTCGGTTCGCAATTGAAGGCATTCGAATTCACGTGGGGCTAAGAGGCTTTTGAAGGTTTGTTCCCACTCAAGATTCCCGGTTTGCGGCGATACCTGGGCTGTTGCGAGCTCTTCTTCATCGAGAGAAACGCAAGCTCTTACCGCCGAGGACCGCACCGTCTCGCAGATGTAATTGTGGGCCACCCGATGCAACCATGCCGAAGGGTTTCGGATGGTATCGCCTTGCATGCGTGCCAGGAAGAAGCGCAGGAATGTCTCCTGGACAGCGTCCTGAGCCAAGCCGGTATCGGATGTTAATCGGCGCGTGTAGGCGGCAAGTGAGCCAGAAAGCGCTCCATACACTTCAAGCGTCTCCTGCCTCAGCACTTCGGTGCCGGCCTGTTCTTCTGATTCCATCTGTGCTGGTCAGAGACTATACCACCCTAAATCCCCCGTCTATTCCTCTTTCGTGCCAGTAAGGCGCGACGGACGGTTGGATTGAGGTTGATCGCAACTTGATGGTCCGTGTCTGCGATGTGACCGACATCCAAGGCCACCGCCAAACTGTAATAGTTGCCTCATTTGAAATGGCCCCGGGGGATGAATGCCCGCGGCCGGCCCGATTATATCCAGCCCTCTTCCGGTGATTTTATCCGGATCAGGTGCTAACGTTCGTTCTCTTCGTGCACCAAAGCGCGCTTCAAGAACATGTTCAGAGTCTCTTGGTCGGCCAGGTCTCCCTGCTGAGGAACAGTCTTCTTAGTATCTTTGCTACTCAAAGGCGCGAATTCAAAACCGACGCCGTCTGGTCCCCAGCGAATGACCTTGGCGTAAACGGCAATTGAATCCTGAAGTCTTTCGTTACTGGCACTGGTTC